>CAXTDD010000056.1:0-3926 GCA_964242955.1 uncultured Rubrobacteraceae bacterium
CTGCGCCGACCACGAGCTACCCGTCTCGACGTTCGCGGCCCGGTGCGTCGCCTCGGCCGGGGCCCACCCGTACGCCGTCGTGCAGGCCGGTCTCGCGGCGCTCGGCGGCACCAAACACGGAGGCCAGATCGAGCTAGTCGAGGCGTTCTTGCGGGAGGTCGAGGCGACGGGCGACGCGCGGGATGCCGTCGCCGCCCGGCTCCGGCGCGGGGACGGCATCCCCGGGTTCGGGCACCCGCGCTATTCTGAAGGAGACCCCCGCGGCGCCGGGCTCCTCCGGACGACGGCCAAGACCTTCCCACGGAGTTCCGCCGTGGCCCTGTCCCGCGAGACCTCCGAAGCCGTACTCAACCTTACCGGAGAACGGCCCACCATAGACCTCGCGCTCGCGACCGTCGCGCGGGCCCTGAACCTGCCGCCCGGCGGGGCCGTGGCCCTGTTCGCGGTCGGCAGGACGGTCGGCTGGATCGGCCACGCGATAGAGCAGTACGCCAGCGACGCCCTCGTACGCCCCAGAGCCCGCTACGTGGGGCCTTAGCACGCTCCAGCCTTCGGCTTCCGCTTTCAGCACGGCGCTGCGCGCCTTGTCAGCACGTTCCGCCCTGTCGGGCTCCACTTTCAGCACGCTCCCTCCGGTCGCTTTCAGCCGGTTGTCTCATGGCGCGGCTCTGGTCACAGAACGGGCTGCCGCCGCGAAGTGCAGTTCCTCATGTGCCGTAGGCACGGGCCCGAAGGTCTTCTGGCTGAAAGCGGAGGCGACAGCCGGAGCGGGCTGAGAGGCACCAACGGCGCCGTGCTGACCAGCTACATCGGAAAGTCGAAGACGCCGAGGCCGTTCAGGATCACCAACGAGGTGGCGAAGGAGTTGAACGTGGCGTGGGCGATGAAGGGGGGGAGGAGGCTGCCGGTGCGCTGGAAGAGGATGCAGAGGGCGACGGCGAGGATCAGGATGGCGGGCAGGAAGACCGGCTCCAGGTGCAACAAGGCGAAGAAGGTGGAGGAGGCGAGGGTGGCGAGGATGAAAGAGATCCTGCCCGATAGTCTTGCGGGTTTCTCGCTTCCGACGGTGCGGGAGGAGATCAGGGCCCCGAGGCGGTTGAGGCCGTTGAAGATGGCCCCGCGGAAGACGAGCTCCTCGACGGCGGGGCCGAAGACGACGACAACCAGGAGTATCGCCGGGACGGCGGCGGCCGGGTTGCTCTCGACCCAGCCGACCAGGCCGCGCATGAACGGCTGCTGGACGGTCGATTCGGTCGAGTAGCCTAAGCGGCCCAGGACGAAGACGCTGATGAGGTTGACGATGATGCTCATCAGGATCGCCCCGAGGCCGACGGCGACCCCGATACCGAGGCCCGCGAGCGCCCCGATGCTGGGTCTGGCAAAACCCAGTGGCGCAAGTGAGAAGCTCGCCTTTCTTCCGAAAGCTCGGGCCACGACGACCCCGATCCAGAACAGCGAGATCACGGCCAAAGCGACCGCGCCGTTCGTCAGGACGACGGAGAGCAGCGTACCCTG
Source organism: uncultured Rubrobacteraceae bacterium (assembly GCA_964242955.1). Classification (GTDB taxonomy): domain Bacteria; phylum Actinomycetota; class Rubrobacteria; order Rubrobacterales; family Rubrobacteraceae; genus Rubrobacter_D. The sequence goes on from CAXTDD010000056.1 coordinate 1,516, forward strand.
CGGACTGTTAACGGTGCCCGTCCTCCAGGTAGACCCCGCCCGCCGCCCAACCGCCGGAAGCATCCTCCAACAACCGCTCCTTCAGCGAGGCAGGAAGCAGCTCGACGCCCCGCAGGTCCCCAACGCCGACCCACCGGACCTCCCGCAGCGTGGGTTCCGCGCCGGGCGCGACCTCGGGGTCGCTACCGAGGCTGGCTTCGGACCCCTCTTCCGCGGCCATCCTGGCGGTGACGTCGACGGTGTGGCGGCCCTCTCGCAGGAACTCCCCCACGTAGAGGACGCCGGAGAACCGGGCGCTGAGGCCCGTCTCCTCGGCCACCTCTCGCGCGGCGCATTCCGGGATGGTCTCGCCCGGCTCCAGCCTGCCGCCGGGCAGAACCCAGTAAGGGTCCCGGTCCGGCTTCTGGTGGCGGACGAGCAGGAGCGAACCGCCGCGTTCGATCACCGCGGCGACGCGTACCCCGAAGTCCATGCCCGTCGAACGATTCTTGCCCATGCCGCGTAATTATACCCGCGGAGTAGGGCAAAGCCTTCGAGCCTCAAAACTATTGCCCGATGACGCCTGGGCTCTCCGGCCTGAGATGCGTCAGCCGCGAGACCTGGGCCTCCAGCTCGTCGCAGGCCCAGAGGACCAGGCTAAGGCCCCTTTCCCGCGAGATGCGGCCGTCTTTTGGGGGATGGGTCTCGAGGATGCCCCTCTCCGTGGTAGCGTAGACACCCTCCCGGGACCGGCGATCCCCCAACTCTGCGAGTCGTCCTTCGTCTCCAACCACGAACCGGAGGACGGAGTCCAGGTACGCGGTCATCGTGGGGTCGTCCGCGGTGCCGGTAACGGCCGCGTGGAAGAGGTCCCCCGCGAGGTGGCCGAAACCGGGCACGAGAAGCCTGCCGCCGGATACCTCGAAGTGGGGGACGTCGTCGTCCGGCGTCACGGCGAGGTCGCCCTCGCTGACCTTAGATACGGCCGCCAGCACCAGCTCGACGGCCGTGAAGGTCATCTCGGGCAGGTTGCTGTCCATGCCGCGGAGCTCCAGCGTGCCCTGGCGATTGAGGCGCACCGGGTTCCAAGCCGGTCTCAGGAGGTCGCCGCCGATCTCCAGGAAGAGGCCCAGGTCCACGCCGGCCCTCTCCATCGCCGAGAGCCAGGCGCGGTAGCGGTCGAACTGCTGGCCGACGAGGTGCCCGGGATCGTTCGCGTAAGGCTGCAGCGCCCCGACCTCGGGCAGGTCCTTGTAAACGCCGTCCCAGTCGAACGCGTTGCTGCCCCGGTAGCGGGCGGTGCGGGAGGCCAGCCCGGTTGCCCGTCCCTCGTAGAAAGGGCACGAACGGGTCAGGAAGATCAGGGCCGGGTCGAGCGCCGTCGCGAGGTTGTGGAGGTCCAGGAGCTCTTTGCGGGCCCCGTCCGAAGCTCCCCACGCCACCCCGTGCTCGGTGTCCACCGTGCCCGCCGGCAGCCCCAGGTGCAGGTGCGTGCCCGCGCACCGGCCGGCGTCGATAAACCTCTCCAGGCCGACCGTCTTGACCTGGACCTGGTAGTCTGGCTCGTCGCGCACGGCGGGCTCGAGCGGCAGCGGGTAGGTACCCAAAGGGTAGAGCCTGAGGCCCAGGTCGCGCGCGGAGCGCAGGGCGAGGCGCAGGTTGTCCGCGTACTCCGTCTCCAGATCCCTGAGCGAGCGCACCGGGGACGTGTTGAGTTCCACCACGCCCTTCACCCATTCCGGCGCCAGGCACGCCGCGCCGTCGTCCCCGGAGATCTCTCTGCAGTGCTCCAGAAACTCGTCGGCCCGCTCCGACGGGACGCCCGACTCATCGACCAGGAAAAACTCCTGCTCCAGTCCGATGCTGCGGTCCGAAGATCGGCTCTGCTGCTCCACTCCACCCCCGGGAAGGTACGACGCTTCCGGTAACTCTAACCCAGGCCCCGACCCCGCGTAACCGGCCACCGGGCGGAAATCGGGCGCCGCCCTCGCGCGCCCGGTCCTACAACCTGTAGTCTTCTGGTGTTGTCGGCGCCGGCTGTTGCGGAAGGAGGAGGACGAGCGCTTGGAGTCGCGGAGGGACGTTCCGAACGGGCCCGGGCACGACACCGAGATCAGGGAGCACCTGGCGAACGAGCGGACGCTGCTCTCGTGGGTGAGGACCGGGGTAGGCTTGATCTCGATAGGGCTCGTCGTAGAGCGGACGGGGACGATGGTGCAGATGTCCGCGGGCAGCGTCGGCTCCACGAGCGCCTCCGAGATCTTCGGCCTGGCGCTGACCCTGCTCGGGGTCCTCACGCTCATCATCGGGACGGTGCAGTTCCTCCGCAACCGGCGCAGGATCTCCGCGGGCGACTTCGTCCCGTCCGTCGCGGCCTACCTGATCATCGTCACCGGGGCCCTGGCCTTCGCCGGCGCGTTCGTCTTCTACGC
>CAXTDD010000056.1:4026-9104 GCA_964242955.1 uncultured Rubrobacteraceae bacterium
CCGACCTGGCTGCCCACCCAGACGTAGCCGTCGGACCAGATCTCGCGCTTCCAGATGGGCACGATCTCTTTGATGCGCTCGATCGCGTACCGGCTCGCCTCGAAAGCGGGACCCCTCCGGGGCGAGGCGACCACGATGGCGACGCTGGCCTCGCCCGGGTCCACGCGCCCGATCCTGTGCGCGATGGCGACGTGGCCCACGTCCCACCGACCCCGGATCTCCGCCCCTATCTCCTCGAGCTTCCGGTCGGCCATCGGGCGGTACGCCTCGTACTCCAGGTACTCGACGGAGTTCCCCCCCGACTCGTCCACCCGCGTAGTCCCGACGAACGTGGCGAGGGCGCCGCAATCGGGCCTCCGGGCGTCCTCGATCATCGCCCCAACGTCTATCTTCTCCCCGACTACCGCGAACACGCTACCCGCCGGAGACGGGCGGAAGCACGGCCACCTCGTCGCCGGGAGCCACCGGCTCGTCCATCCTGGCGTACTCGCCGTTGACGGCGAAGGCCAAAGTGTCGCGCATGGAGGAGAGCTTCGGGTAGCTCTCGGCCAGCAGCGGCCAGACCTCCCGTAGCGTCGTGGTCTCCTCTATCTCCATTCGGACCTTGCGCGTTCCGGCCCGGTCGGCGGCGGCGCCGAAGAGGAGGACTTCGATCATCGCGGTTCCGGGACGTAATCCGGGCCGACGATGACCTTCAACGCGCCGGGGACGACGGAGAACCGGGCCGGCTCGTCCCCCACCACCTCGCCGTCCACGGTGAACTCCAGGCCCGGCGGCTGGGTCTCCACCCGGATCTCACGGGCCCGCGCGCTGAACACGCCGTCCTTGCCGAGATAATCGGCCCTCGCGACGGAGGCCGGGGCGAGTTGGAGCAGGTCCGCGAGCCCCAGCTTCTCGATGATGACGACGTCGAGCAGGCCGTCCTCGGGGTTCGCCCGGGGCGCGGCGAGCCAACCGCCGCCGGCGAACCGGCAGTTGCCTACGACCATGTTGACCGCGCGCACCTTGCGCAGCTCTCCGTCCAGGTAGAGGTCGAGTTCCTTGACGTCGAAGTCTTTCGCCACTTCCATCGAGGCCCGCAGGTAGGAGAGCTTGCCCCACCGCTCCTTGAGCTCCCCCTCGTTGGCGTCGGAGATCTCCGCCCCGAGTCCCCCGGTCGCCACGTTGATGAAGAACTGCTCTCCGATGCCCGTGGACCTCACCCTGGCCGCATCAAGCGTGCGTACCCTGCCCTGCCTTATGACGTCCTCCGCCTCGTTCGGGTCCTCCGGGATGCACAGGGTCGCCGCCAGGTCGTTGCCGGTCCCGGCGGGGAGGATACCGAGCGTGACGCCTTCGGGGAAGCCGGCCTTGCCGAGGCCGTTTATGACGTCGTTGATCGTGCCGTCGCCCCCGGCGACGACGAGCAGGCCCTCACGCCACTCCCCGGCGGCCTCGCGGGCGTGCTCGGGTCCCTCGGTCTCGACCCAGTCCAACTCGTAGCCGTCGAACTCCTCGCGCAGCTCGTCCTGGCCGTGGACCCCGCCGCCCGAGGACGGGTTGAAGATAACCCGCGCCATGGGCCGTCCCATTACAAGCCTCTCCGTAGCCTGACCACCGCCCTAGTCTACCCTCAAAACCGGCCGACTAAAGACGCCGGGCTAAGAGGCCTGCCGCACCTCGGCCTCGGGACGCGAGATCCTCGCCACCGGCAACCACACTTCCTGCCTGGACCCGCCGTCGAGCCGGATCGCCGCGTCCTGCCCGCTCTCGGAGACGTACCTGACCTCCCCGGCCCCGAACGGCGTCAGCACCTGCTCCCCGACGGTCAACTCACCGAGGAACGCCTCCCGCAAGGCCGCCACGTAAGCGAGCGCGAGCGACCGTTCGAGGTTCGCGCCTTCGTCCCGCCTGTCGGCCACCAGAATGCCCGCGATCCTGTACAGGTTCGCCCGGCTGACCTGCGAGACCAGACACGCCCTCACCGTCTGACGCACCAACTCCTTCTCGAACGCCGAGTACCGCTCCCCGCTCCGCTCCAGAATGTTCACCACCCGCGGGGCAGCCCGCTTCACCGCCTCCTCGACCGTGAGCCCGTTGATCCCACGCTTGTAGACGTGGGGATCCAACCTCTCCTCCTCCCGCCGCCGCGGAACACTCAACCAATCCTGACGTACGCTATTTCTCTGCTCTGTCATGCAAGAATTATACCTCACTGAAGCTAGTGAAACCACCACTTTGTGGTGGTTTCGCACGCCTGCTTCGCAGGCTTTCAGCACGCTCCGGCTTCGCCTACGCTTTCAGCACGTTCCGCCCTTCGGGCTCCACTCTCAGCACGCCGCCCCACGGGCGGCTTTCAGCCAAACGGGCGGGGCGTTGTGCAGGGATACCGGCCACGCCTTCCATGCCGCGAAAACCGGAGACGCCGCTTTCCGCCCACCGAACCGCACGGGTTAACGGCCGTCTCGCTTCGCAAGAGAGGCCCGGCGACGCTACCGGGCCAGGCCCCGAACGGTCAAGAAGCTGAAATGCTGAAAGCGAGGCCCGCGAAGCAGGCCGAAGCGTGCTGAAAGCGGAGGCCGAAGGCCGGAGCGTGCTGAAAGCTGCCCGTAGGGCGGCGTGCTCTGTTGCGCTAAACTAGAAGCCATGCGACAGATGGAGGGCGAGATGAACTCCGAAGAGTTCCTCAACAGCTTAAAGCGTGAAGTTATTGGGCACCCGGCGTTGACGCATCCTTTCCTGGAGAGGTTCGGGGATGGGGACGCCAGTGTGGAGGGGGTTCGGACGTTTGCCGTCCAGTACTACCGCCACGTCCGGGTGAGCCGGTTGTACCTGGCGGCCCTCATCTCCAATTGCGGGCACGATGAGGCGTTGCAGCTCGCGCTCGCCGAGGTCCTCTTCGACGAGTATGGTCAACTGAACCCGGAGGAAACCCATCCGGCGCTGTATAGGCGATTTCTGGCGGCGCTCGGTATAACGCAGGAGGAGTGGGAGGAGCCGGCGACGTTGCCGGAGATCGGGCTGTACGTCTCGGCGCACCGGGAGCTGTCCGGGCATCCTGACTTTCGGCTCGGGCTTGGGGCTCTGGGGCCCGCGAGCGAGTGGCCCGTGCCCCCGATCTACGTCCGTCTGGCGGAGGGGTTGAAGAAGGCGACGGGGCTGCCGGAGGGGGCGCTGGAGATCTTCACCAGCCACGTCACCATGGACGTGACCCACGCCCGCATCATGATGGACGCCATCGCCCCGTACGCGCGGGACGAAGTGGGACAGAGCAGGGTCCGCGAGGGCGCCATGCGCTCGCTCGACGCCCGCTCCGTGATGCTCGACGGCCTGTACCGGGCCGTCTACGAGGAGCCCGTCCCCCTGGCCCCGGACGCCGCCCGCATCGGCGGCTAGGGGAGCCCGCCGGGTCGCCGGCGGGTGTGATGCTATCGGGGTCGCGGAGCCGGTGGAAGGGGTATAACTACCCCGTGCCAGAACTTCCCGAAGTCCAGACGATAAAAGAAGACCTGCGAGAGCTCGTTGTGGGCTCCACGGTCGAGGGCGCGGAGGTGCTCGACCCCACCCTCGTGGAACAACCCTCCCCGGAGGAGCTCGTCCGGCGGTTGGCCGGTACGAAGATCGTCGGGGCCGGACGGCGGGCCAAGCACCTGGTCGTTGACCTCGATTCCGGGGACGCGCTCGTCTTGCAGCTCAAGATCGGGGGCCAGCTACTGCTCGTTCCCCCGGTCGAAGAGCCGAAGACGGCCCTCATGCTCGTGCTGAGGTTGGATGGGGCCCGCAGGCTGTTCTTGCGGGACGAGACCGGCTTCACGCGGGCGCGGCTGTTGGGCGCCGGCGAGCTGGAAGAGCGATTCGCCGACCTCGGCCCTGAGCCTTTGGGCGACGAGTTCGTGTCGGGTTATCTTCGGGACCAGCTCGGGGGGCGCAGGGCCAGGATCAAGGGCCTGCTCCTCGACCAGAAGGTCGTCGCCGGCGTGGGCAACATCTACGTGGACGAGGCGCTCTTCGACGCCCGTCTACACCCGACCCGCAAGGCCAACACGCTGACGGAAGACGAGTGGGCGAGGCTCCAGGACGCCGTGAAGAAGAACCTCGCGGCCGGCATAGAGCACCGCGGCACCACGTTCAGCCTGTACCGGGACGTGCTCGGCCGCAAGGGCGAACACCAGAACCACCTCAGGGTCTTCGTGCAGGTGGGCAAACCGTGCCCCGGAGAGTGTGGCGGGAAGGTCGTCAAGGAGAAGGTCGGCGGGAGGGCGACGTTTCTGTGTCCCGTCTGCCAGCCCGAGGATGGCCCGGGGGAAGACGGACGGTTAGAATGAGGCATCAGGTTTCGGGCCACGGGCATCAGGGAGGGGTTGGCGTTTGGCGGAGGCTACGACGGAACATTCTGACGACGTCCTTGGGAATCCTCTTCCGGCCGTCAGAACCGGGCCGAACCATAAGACCTGAAACCTACAGCCTGAAGCCTTCAACGAAAGGGGAACACAGGTGGCGGAGAAGTTTGATCTCGTAATAATCGGTGGCGGGAACGCGGGGTACATACCCGCTATTCGGGCGAGCCAGCTCGGTATGAAGGTAGCCATGATCGAGAAGCGCGAGGGCGGGCACCTCGGCGGGACGTGCCTCAACGTGGGGTGCATCCCGACCAAGGCGCTCTTGCACACGGCGAACATCATGCACGAGGCGAAGACCGGGGGGGACTTCGGCGTCAAGATCGGCGACATCGAGCTCGACTACCCGCAGGTCGCCAAGCGCCGCGAGCAAGTCGTGACCCAGCTCAGGCGCGGCGTGCAGGGCCTGATGAAGAAGAACAAGGTCACCGTCTACAACGGCGTAGGATCTTTCATCGAGCCCAAGAAGATCCAGGTGGAGAACGGCGACGGGACCGAGGAACTCGAGGCCGAGAACGTCTTGATTTCGACCGGCTCCGCCGTCAACTCGTTGCCGGGGCTGGAGTTCGACGGGGAGAAGATCATCTCCAGCGACGACATCGCGAGGGAGAACGAGGACTACCCGAAGAGCATCATCATCCTGGGCTCCGGGGCCGTTGGCGTCGAGTTCGCGAGCATGTACAACGACTTCGGCACCGACGT
>CAXTDD010000057.1:0-9096 GCA_964242955.1 uncultured Rubrobacteraceae bacterium
CCCCCGAAGCCCCCGAGCATAGCCCCGAGGCTCGTAGCACTACCGAATACCTCGCCCGCGTACACGGGCAAGATAACGGCCTGCAACGGCGCGTCGAGAAAGTTCGCCGCCGTAGCAATGAGGATCGCGGAGAGGATCAGGGAGTTGGTCCGCACGAACCTCAACCCCTCCATCAGCTCGGTGAGGTATCCGCCCCCGCCTTCCGCCGCACCCCCTTCTGCCGCGAGCCTCACCGCGGGAACGGCCACCGCGACCAGCGCGGCCGACACGGCGAAGGTCGCGGCGTCGAGCCACAGCACGCCGGTGGCCCCAAGGAGAGCGATGAGGACGCCGGCCAGCGGCGGGCCGAGGAACTGGGCGAGCCGCGGTATCGCCGTATCGAGGGCGTTGGCCCTCTCCAGGCGCATCCCGGCGGAGCGGGCGAGCTCCGGTATCATGGCGTCCCGCGCCGACATCCCCGGCGCGTCGAGCACGGCCCCGAGAAAGACGAGCGCCAGTAGCTGCCAGAAAGGGAGGTACCCCGCGGCGTAGAGCAGGGGTATGAGCGCCACCGTCGCGCCGCTCATGAGGTCGGCGGCGATGCTCGTGCGCTTGAAGCCGAGCCGGTCCACGACGGGACCGCCGAAGAAGGCCGCGAGCACCGCCCCGAGCGCCATGACGGCGCCGGTGAGCCCTGTCCTGGCGGCGCTGCCCGTAGTCTGCAGGACGAACCACGGCACGGCCACCGCGGTCATGGCGTTGCCCACGACGGAGACGGCGTTGGCGACGAGCAGGGCGTGGATCGGCAGAAGCCTCCTCGTCTCCGAAGGGCGGTCCTGCACCGTGCTCCTAACCCCCCTCGGCGGCACCGTCGGTCTCTTCGGGCAGCTCCGGCAGGTTGGTACGGAACACGGCCGCCACGAAAGCGAAGACCCTCTCTCCCGGCACCGGATCCACCTCGAACTCTTCGGCCAACTCGGCGACCCTCCGGCCGAACGCCTCCGCCTGGGAGGCCGGCACGCGCGCGTGCGCCAGCGACGACATCGGCAAGATCTCACCCACACCCCTCGACCCGTGCAGCGCCGAAGCATCGTACTCATCGAGCGCCTGGCGCAGCATGAACATCGGCTCCACATCTGGCAGTTCCTCACGCCATGCGAAGTTCCGCCCGGTGAACGTGACGCGCCGGTAGGTGTTGCCGAAGTACTTCTCCGTCATCGCCCGTACCCGCCGCGTCCTTACCACCCGCACGAGCCCCACCTCCTCCAGGACCCGCAGGTGGTGCCCCACCGTTCCCGGACTCACCCCGAGCGCCCCCGCGAGCTGCTTGCCCGTCGCAGCCCGCTCGTAGAGCAAACTCACGATCCTCTGCCGCGTCGGGTCCGCGAACGCCTTGAAATGCACCGGCTCCCCCGCCTCGAAGTACTCCTCCATCTCGTAACCCGGCCGCTGCAACTGTTCGTCCATAACCGTATGTTCTACAAAACACGAACATTTGTCAAGCGCGGTACTATGGGAGCCGCCGGGAGCGTGTGGCGACACCATTCGGGGAAAGTCGTACGCTGAGGCGGCTGATCTTATCGGGTTTCGTGCGTTTCTATGCAGGCTCGCAAGATACTGTGTCGCCTCCTATGCCCGTGATGTCTCGGGGTGGTCCCAAGGCGTTCGGAGGGCCGGCCTGTGCGAGACCCTATACGCGAAGTTCGGAGCACGACCCTTCCACGCATTGCGGTGAATAAGGGCGCGGTGCCGGAAGCGGAATTCCAAAGCTGACCCTCGCTGGTGCGCGATGCCCGGGGCTGACGAACTACTTGCGTCGCGGCGGGCGCCACAGCCGCGAAGGCCGCGGTGCGGATGACGGGTATATCGGCGCCATGTCAAATGTATCCGAACACCGGCGGAAAGACGATCACGACGGTCGCCGCCCACACGGCGTAGACGGGCAGGTAATTCGTCTGCCACCGTTCGAGGCCCGTGAATGATCCGCGCCCTCTCAGAAAGCGGATGTAGAGCACGACGGACCACGCCAGGTTGACCAGGAGGATCGCGTTCATGCCCAACGCGGCCACGCGGTTCGGGGTGAGGCCGAACTCGGTGATGCGCGCGGCGATGGCCCACAGCGCCACCGCGTCGGCCAACAGCGCGCCGACCACCAGCACGACCTGCGCCACGTCGGAGGCGCCGGGGGGCGACCGGGGGTCCCGGGCGGAGACGGAATAGAGCAGGAGGCCGAGGACCACCACCAGGAGCAGGTCGAAGGCGATGAGCGCGTCCCGCCCGATGCCGACCCCGCGTCCGGTCCACAGCAGGGTCCCCAAAAACGCGACCAGCACGGCGGCGAAAAGGGGCGTGAAGAGGCGCGTCAACACGGGCGCCATGTTCTCGATCACGCTCTGCTTGGCCTCCACCAGCCAGGCGGCGACAAAGACGGCCCCTACCGCCCCGCACGGCAGCAGCCACGACTCGAAGAAGGGCCCGACGTCGATCCCGATGGCCTGGAAGATGATCGCCATGGACGCCGTGAGGACGACGCCGCCGAGGGCAATCAGCACGTAGTAGATGAACAACTCGCCCGAGAACCGAATGAAGTCCATGCGACCTCCCACCTGGCCCCACCGGCCGCCCGCGTCCGCGATGCCCACCACCAGCCAGAGCGCGATGGGGAGTTGCAGCGCCGTGAGCGCCTCGGTGTAGCCGCCGGGGGCGAACGGATAGACGTTGGCGAATACACCCGCCGCGACGAACGCCACGGCCAGCCAGCGGAGAGTACTGACGTCGAGCCGCCGCTTCCAGACGAAATAGCCGGCCAGCAGGGGCAGGATCAGGAGACTCAGATTGCGGGCGTAGAAGCCTACGTCCTGGTCCAGTTGGATCCCGAAGAGCGCCGGCACCTTGATGAGGACGGCCGCCGCCACCGCAAGACAGAAGATGACGATGGCGTCCGTTCGGGCCCGTGGCTCCCCGGAATCGGAGGGGACAACTACGAGCTGCTTCCAGAGGCGGTCCGAGTGCTCGCGCGCGAACTCCCGCGAGAGGGCGTCGAGGTCGCCCATGCGCTTCACCGCCACCAGGAACGCTTCGTCGGCGGCGAGACCCGCGCCGACCAGGACCGCTACCTGCTCGCGTAGATGGTCTTCCAACTCCGCCACGTCGACGGAGTGGATCGCCTGCCGACGACCGAGGTAGCTCCGCCATCGGGCGATCTGCTCCTCGACCGATACCGCGTCACCCGGAGTCGGCATCGCTCAGGTCCCCCGTGGAAATGGCGCGGCCGACACCGAATGGCCGGCCGGGACGGGAAGGTAGAGCGCCTGCCAGATGCCCCGCAGCGTCGCGTCCACCGCCTGCCACTGCCTGCGCTCCTCGGCGAGCTGGGCCCGGCCCCCGGGCGTGATCCGGTAGTATTTGCGACGACGACCGCTCTGCGCAACTTCCCACCGCGCCTCGACGTGGCCGAGCCGCTCGAGCCGGTGCAGAACTGGGTAGAGCATCCCGTCCGTCCACTCCATGCGCCCTCCAGACAGCTCCCGAACCCGCCGGAGGATGGCGTAGCCGTAGCTGTCCTCCTCGGCCAGGATCGCCAGGACGATCGGCGTCGAGGAAGCGGCCATCAAGTCCTTGTTGATCTCCATGATCTCACGCGCCGCGCGGCGCTAACGAACTCTAACTCCAGTGTACATAGCGGCATTATACATGACAGCGCTAGGTATGCAAATCCTCAGTCCGGTAGACCCGCTGCCGGGGGTGAGATCGCTGCGCGTCTTGTTCCCCGGCCTCGACGGGCCGACGTCGGCGCGCGTTCTCGGCCGCCTGCCGTATGCGATAGCCGGTGCTAGCTTCGAGCCTTCGTCCAGAACCTTGAAGACTTCCGAGAACACCGAACTTTTAAGAAGCCCCTCAGGGCGAGGTTCCAAGGGACCGTATCCAAGGAAAACCGCTGGCGCACGGTAGATCGGTATCTTCCAGAGACCCTTAGTGCTTCGACACGGAATTACGGCGACGTATTCGGTAGAGTGCTGTAGAGATTGATCGGAATGATCGCCAATTCTTTCAAGCTTGAGACCATTGCGATGAAGGCCCAGTGACGGCAAAGCTGTCATCAGGGGCAAACTGAACCGTTTCGGTCTCGAACATGAGGCTGCTCGACAAGAAGCTCGCGAAGGGTGTTACCCGACCCAGCCGCGTTCGGCGGCGTAGAGGGCAAGCTGGGTGCGGTCCCTGAGGTCCAGCTTTTTGCGCGGGAGGCGACGGGACCGCCGAGGACGCTCTCGCCCCGGTGCGCCTTCTCGATAGCCGAGACGAGTTCCTCTGGGGGGGTGTCCTTGAGGAGGTAGCCGCGGGCGCCGGCCCGGATGCCGCCGAAGACGTACTCGTCGTTGTCGAAGGTGGTCAGGACGACGACCGCAACCTCCGGGTGGTCTGCGGAGAGCCTCCTTGTGAGCTCTACCCCGTCCATGCGCGGCATCCTCACGTCGACCAGCGCCACGTCGGGCTTTGCGTGGGGGATCTGCCGGAGCGCCTCCCTCCCGTCGGCGACCTCGCCCACGACCTCTACTCGATCGTCGAAGCCCAGGAGCGTCTTCAGGCCCTCGCGCATGAGGGCCTGGTCGTCCACGATCAGGACGCGCACGGGGCGGCCGCTCAAGGTGAGCCTACCTGCTTTGTCGGAGGCTCTTCGGCGGACGTCGGCACCTCCACCTCCGTGGCGAAGCCGCCTTCCGGAGCGTTGCCCGCCTTCAGGGACCCGCCGAGCGCATTGGCCCTCGAGCCGAGCGCCGAGAGCCCGAAGCCTTCTCCGGCGGCGCCGTCCGGGGCGCCCCCGCCGTCGTCGGTCACCGCGAGCCTCACGCTGCGTTCCCCGAAAGACAGGAGCACCGAGACTTGGCGGGCGTTCGCGTGTTTGAGGGCGTTGGTCAGGCACTCTTGCAGGGCGCGGTAGAGGACGAGCTCCGCATCCGTCGGGAGCGCGCGTTCCTCCCCCTCGACCGAGAACGAGACCGAAGGGCCCGTGCCTTCGAAGTCTCGGATCAGGACTAGGAGCGCGTCCCCTACGGGTCTCTTGCGGATCGCGGGTGGCTCCAGGGCCCTCACCGCGCGCCGGACCTCGGAGAGCGCCTCGGAGGCGAGCCCCTTGGCCTTGGAGATCTCCTGGAGGGATCGCTCGGGGTTCCCGCCCACGAACCTGGTCGCGTTCTCGAGCTGGACGTTGACCACCGTCAGGTAATGGCCGACGGAGTCGTGCATCTCGCCAGCCATCCTGCCGCGCTCCTCGGAGACGGCCAGCTCCCCGACCCTTGCCGCGTACTCCCTGAGTTCGGCGTGGGCGGATTCCAGGCGCGCGTGGGCTGCCTCCAGCTCCCCCAGCAACGATTCCGTCTCCTCCCGGCGGCGGTTGGCCTCCACGATCGGGGCGCAGAACCCGATCAAGAGGACGCCAACCGGCACGAATACGGCGGCCATACCCAGGGCGTTGCCGACGGACCAGCCGCCGGAACCCGCGACGTACCCGGGGAAGTCGAGCCGTATAGACAGGAGCGCGTCCGCGAAGACCACCGCCAAGACGCCGGCGGCGTAACGGATTCCACGCCCGAAGCCAAAGAGGAACACGCCGTTGGCGATCGCCAGGGGGTAGAAGGCGAACGAGTAGTACGCGACGGCCGACCCGCCCGGGAACCCGCCCAGGAGCAGGTTCATCGCGAACACGGCGAGCAGAAAAGCCGGGGCCGCGAGCCTTCTACGACGATCCGCCTGAGGGTCCCACGGCATGAGGAGCCACACCACCGCGAGTACGCCCATCGCCAGCGTTCCGGGTACGAGATCCCACCCCTGGCCCACGCCCAGGAAGCCGTTGTCCGGGTCGGTTCCCAGGAGGTCCAGCGCCCAAATCGCGTAGCCCGCCGCCAGGGCGACCCAGAACCACAGGGAGAAGATGGCCGGCCGGCGCACCTCCTCCGGGAACTCGGGGAACACCCGCTCGATTCGGGACCGCAGGCGCAGCAAGCGGTCCCGTCCCCACCGGAGCAGCCTGCCGTCCAACGTCGTCGAGTCCACGTCCCTACTCTACCGCCGCTTCTCGCGGCGGGCATCGGCCGTGGATCACGCAACGGTCACGTCCCGAGCATGACGGAAGTAACGGCGAGAGCGTTACCTCCGCATCGGACGAGAACGTGCCGCGGATGTACCGGCCGGCAGATGGAGGATGAAGGGGGCGGGGCTAGATTCGTCTGCATGAACGGCACGGAGACCTCACCCGGGAGCGGCGCATGAAGACCAGAGCAGGAAAACGGCCGCTCATCGGTCTGTTGACCCTATTGGGGTTTGGCGCTGGCATCTCCCTCCTGCCCGTGGACTGGCGGGCGGTGTGGGAGGGAACGCAGAGCGTCCTGGCCTACGCCGCCTTCCCCCCGGAGCACTGGCAGAAGATCTGGTCCAACAACCCACTCGAGAGGGTGAACAAGGAGGTGAAGAGGAGGACCAACGTGGTTGGGATCTTCCCCAACGAGGCGGCGGTGGTAAGGCTCGTGGGTTCGGTGCTGTGCGAGCAACACGACGAGTGGCAGGTCGCGAAGCGCTACTTCAGCGCGGGATCGTTGGCGAAGCTGGAGAGAAAGGAGGTAGCGTTGCCCGAGCAGCCAGAACTGATGGCCGGGTAGGCAAAGGATAGGAGCGGGACCGCACGAGCGGATTCACACACTCGACGGGACACATACAATCCGCAATCCGAGATGCAGAGGGGGGGGGCAGCGCTCTCCATTTGCTCCGTAAACCCCGAACAGGAGGTACCACCGTGGGTCACCGCGAAAACGAGACGCGTGGGCAAACCGCATCCGCGACGCAGCCGATCGATCCCGCGCGGCACGCTCGCCCGGCCGCCTTTCGCGACGCTGCGATCTTTGTCGCCGCGGCTTTCGGCCTGGGCTGGCTGATCTGCCTGCCGTTGTGGATCGGCTCTCCGAGTTCCGGCGCGTCGTTCTATTGGGGCCTGCCCCCCAACGCGGTGCTGATGTATACCCCGGCGGTGGCCGCGTTCATCGTGGTGCTCTGGGTGAGGCGCCCGCCGAGCATTCCCCGCGCCACAGGATTGTGGCCACTGCGCCCCTTCGGCCGGACCGTCTGGTACTGCCTAGTCGCGCTGTTTCTGCCGCCGTTACTGGGTCTGGCCGCCACCCTGCTCGCTTCCGCGTTGGGCGTGATCGAGCTCGACCCGGAGAACTTCTCGATGCTCCGGCGGAGAATCTCGGAGGCGATGCCCGGTCTCGCCGTCGGGGGCACGGGGTTCCCCACATCCGCGTTCTTGAGCGGTCTGCTCCTCTTGCTAGCGACCGGGTTCCTGCCCCTCGTGGTGCCGGCGTTTGGCGAGGAGTGGGGGTGGCGGGGGTACCTGCTGCCCCGGCTGATCCCGCTCGGCATCTGGCCGGCGCTCCTGCTCAGCGGGCTGATATGGGGGGCGTGGCACGCGCCGCTCCTGCTCGTCGGCGTGGGTGGACCCGACGACCTGCTCGGGCCCCTCATGTTCTTGGCGAGCACGATGCTCTTTGGGGTGATCTTCGGCTGGCTGCGTCTGGCCTCGGGATCCGTTTGGCCCGCGGTGATCGCGCATGCGGCCAACAACAGCATGAACGTGCTCGGGTTCTGGGTCCTCGCCGACGCCGCTACGGAGCCCGACCCGATCATCTACGCCGCGGGGCTGGGCGGTGCGGTCGGGTGGGCAGCGCTGGCCGGCTGCGTCCTGTTCCTCGTCGCCACCGGTCGGATCACCCCGCGAAAGCTGGGTTCGGCACCCGGGGAGCCAAGCCGCTAGCAGGGCCACGAAAAGGGGGTGCACGATGGGCGCGGTGTTCGTTGGCGGCGAGCGCGCTTGCCCGCGGGAGTAGCCGGCCGTGCCGAGAACCAGCCCCTACGGTGTCGAACTCACGGGCGAAGAGCGTGCCCGGCTCGGAGCGTTGGCCCGAAGCTACTCGGCTCCGCACCGCGACGTGATACGGGCCAAGATCGTGCTGCTGGCCGCCGATCGGCTATCCAACGGGGAGATCGCCGCTCGGCTAGACATCCCCCGCCAGATCGTCTCCAAGTGGCGCAAGCGGTTCTACGAGCAGCGGCTCGCGGGGCTTCGAGACCGGCCGAGGACCGGACGTCCTCCGACCTTTCCTCCGGAGGTGGTCGTGGCGATCAAGGCGCTGGCGTGCGAGCTACCCGGTACGTGCGGCATGCCGCTTTCGCGCTGGCACGCACCGGACCGCCGTCGAGAGAGGCATCGTCGCCTCGATTTCGGGGACCACCGTCTGGCGCTGGTTCTCCGCCGACGCCATCCGCCCCTGGCGGCACCGTAGCTGGATCTTCCGTCGCGATCCCGATTTCGCGGAGAAAGCGGCCCGGGTGCTAGACCTCTACCAGCGGCGGTTCGCAGGTGAGACACTCGGCGAGCGCGACTTCGTCGTCTGCGCCGACGAGAAGACCTCCGTCCAAGCGCGTGTTCGGAATCACCCCACCGCGCCGCCGGCTCCGGACCAACCTATGCTTGCCGAACACGAATACGTACGGGGCGGGGCGTTGGCCTATCTGGCCGCCTGGGACGTCCACCGCGCCAGACTCTTTGGTCGTTGCGAGCCTTCCACCGGCATCGAACCATTCGGCCGTCTGGTCGAGCAGGTCATGGGCACGGAGCCCTACGCTTCGGCGGAGCGGGTGTTCTGGATCGTGGACAACGGCTCGAGCCACCGCGGTCAAGCCTCCGTCGACCGGCTTGAGGACGCTTTCTCCAGCCTGGCGCTGATCCACTTGCCGGTACACGCCTCCTGGCTCAACCAGATCGAGATCTACTTCTCGGTAGTTCAGCGCAAAGTGCTCACCCCCAACGACTTCACCGACCTCGCCAGGGTAGAAGCCCGTCTCCTTGCCTTCCAGGGGCATTACGAACAGATCGCCCGACCCTTCGAGTGGAGGTTCACCCGAGCCGACCTTGAGACTCTGCTCGCGAAGGTTCAACAGCACCCTCCTCCGTCCGCGGTTGAGGCCGCTTGAGAGCACCGAATACGTCTCCGTAATTCCGTGTCGAAGCACTTAGAGCTTCCGTCAATAGGTCACGGCCTGCGGCGAGGACGCCCCTCCCAGCGGTAG
>CAXTDD010000058.1:0-8926 GCA_964242955.1 uncultured Rubrobacteraceae bacterium
ATGTTCCGCTGGGAGGTGGCGACGGCCGTCGCCGGGTGGCGGCTCGGCATCAACCCGTTCGACCAGCCCAACGTCGAGTCGGCCAAGACCCAGGCCCGCAAGATGGTCGCCGAGTACCAGGAGAAGGGCGAGCTGCCGGAACCCGAGCCCACGGTCGAGGAGGGCGGGATGGCCATCTACTCGGCCGGGGAGGCCGCCGGCGTGGCCGGGGCGCTCGAAGACTTCCTCTCCCTGGCGAAGCCCGGCGATTACGTGTCGCTGCAGGCCTACCTGCCGCCTTCCGAGGGTACGACCGACGTCTTGCAGGGGATGCGCGTCCGGCTGCGGGATCGGCTCAAGCTCGCCACCACTTCGGGGTACGGGCCGCGCTTTCTGCACTCGACGGGCCAGCTCCACAAGGGCGACGGCGGGAACGGCCTCTTCGTCCAGTTCACCGCCGACCCGGGGGCTGACGTGCCGATACCGGACGAGGCGGGGAAGCCGGAGGCCACGCTCACCTTCGGGGTGCTGGAGGCGGCGCAAGCTTTGGGTGATCGACAGGCGCTGCTGGACGTGGACCGGCGCGTGATCCGGTTCCACCTCGGCCCGGACGTGGGCGGCGGCCTCGACAAACTAGCCGGCGCGATCTGAGACAGACGAACGCAAAGGATGGGAGGTGTGAACATCTAGAGACCAGTCTCCGCCAGCGGAAGGCAAACGCCGCGGCGGCTTCGGAGGTTATCTGAAGGTTCCGAACCGGAGGGGAAACCGGCGGGGAACGGGAAAAAGACGGGACCCGGCGGACCGGAACGATATACGGTCCGCCGGTCCAGGAGAAGGAGGAGAGATGGCTGAAGGCCAGTACGTGATGGGCGTAGATTACGGGACGGGCGGCGTGAGGGTAGGCATCTTCGACCGCGAGGGCACGCCGGTCGTCTTCCACGCCGTCGAGTTCCCGACGAACTTTCTGCGCTCCGGTTGGGCCGAGCAGGACCCCGACGTATGGTGGTCGAGCCTCGTCGAGGCGGTGAGCAAGGCGCTCCAGGAGGGCAACGTCTCGCCCGAGGACATCGCCGGCATCTCGACGGACGCCACGGCCTCCACTGTGCTCGCGATGGATGCCAACGACAAGCATATGCGGCCCGCGATCATGTGGATGGACGTGCGCGCTTCGGACCAGGCGAGCAGGCTCCAGGATACCCACGACACAGCCCTCAAGTACAGTGGCTACGGCGCCGTCTCCGCCGAGTGGGGCCTCCCCAAAGCCCTCTGGCTCAAGGAGCAAGAGCCCGACACCTACAACAACGCCAGGTACCTGTGCGACTGCAACGACTGGCTGATAAACCGCCTCACCGGCGAGTGGAAGTCATCCATCAACATCGCCAGCGCGAAGTTCTTCTACGACCGGGACGCGGGCGGCTGGCCCGAGAGCCTGCTCGAGGCGGTGGGCTTCGAGGACTTCGTGGACAAGTTCCCGTCCGACGTGATGAACCTGGGCGAGGTCGTCGGCGGCCTGCGCAAAGAGGCGGCCGACGAGCTGGGGCTCAAGGAAGGCACGCCCGTGGCGCAGGGGGCGATCGACGCCTACGCCGGGGCTTTGGGCCTTGGGGTCGTGGAGCCCGGCACGATGGCGCTCATCACGGGCTCCTCGCACGTCATGATCGGGCAGGCGGCGAGGCCCATCCACGGGCAGGGCTTCTGGGGCGCCTACACCGACGCCATGATCCCGGGCCAGTACACCATCGAGGCCGGCCAGGCCTCCACGGGTTCGGTCGTCGCGTGGTTCAAGAACCAGTTCGCCGCGGAGGCCGCGGCCGAGGCCGAGAAGCGCGGCGTGGACACTTACGTCATCCTGACCGAGATGGCCGAGAAGGTGCCGATGGGTTCGGACGGGCTGGTCTTTATCGACTACTTCCAGGGTAACCGCTCCCCGTACACCGACCCGCTGGTGCGGGGTGCGATCTGGGGCCTCTCGCTGGGGCATACGCCCGGGCACGTCTTCCGGTCCATCATCGAGGGCATCTGCTTCGGCACGGAGAACATCTTCCGCGCCATGCGCGGCCACCAGTTCGAGCCGAAGCTGAACGTCGTCTCGGGCGGGCCGACCAAGAGCGACATGTGGATGCAGATGCACGCCGACGTCTCCAACGTGCCGATCTCGTTCACGAAGGTGAGCGAAGGCCCGGTGCTCGGCGCGGCGATGCTGGCCTCCGTCGGGGCGGGGATCTACCCCGACATCCCGACGGCCTCGAAGAACATGGTCCACACCGAGAGGGCGATCGAGCCGAACCCCGAGGCCCATGAGGCCTACAAGTTCTACCTGGAGCGCTACATCGAGACCTACCCCCAGATGAAGGACGCGATGCACAAGATGTCGCGCCACGCGGCGGGCCGCGAAAACCCCGCGGCGGTCTCACCCCTGGCCGCACGGCGGGCGCAACAAAGGCGGCGCCCGCCGCCTATGAGTTGGGAGGAACGCGAGGGTCGTGGTGGGGGACCCGGCCGGATCGAGGGGAACGAGCAACGACAGGGACGGTATGACGGCGGGAGGGCAACTGTCACCTCCGCAGGAAGGCAGGGTGACGCATGAACGATGAGCGAATCGACGCCGCCTTACGCGAGGCGACCGACACGCAACAAGTCACGATAGACACGGGGGCGCTCGCCTCGGTGGCCGACCTGTTCGAGGCGAGCTTCGGGGACCGGGCGGCGGTCGTGGTCGCGGACGAGAACACGTTCGACCTGGCTGGCGGGGAGGTGCAAGAACGCCTCGAAGCGGCCGGGCGCAAGACCGTCGAACCCTACGTCTTTCCCGGCCGGCCGATGCTGTACGCGGGCTACGACAACATCGAGAAGCTCGTAGATTCGTTGCGCGGGCATGACGCCGTCCCCATAGCCGTCGGTTCGGGGACGCTCAACGACATCGTCAAGCGCGCCTCCCACGAGTGCGAGAGGCCCTACCTGTGCGTCGGGACCGCCGCCTCGATGGACGGTTACACGTCGTTCGGGGCCTCGATCAGCAAAGACGGCCGCAAGCAGACGCTGGAGTGCCCGGCCCCGAGGGCGGTGTTGGGCGACGTGGACGTCCTGGTGGGGGCCCCGGCCTGGATGACGGCCTCCGGCTACGCCGACCTGCTGTGCAAGGTGACGGCCGGGGCCGACTGGATGGTCGCCGACGCCTTGGGGACCGAGGAGATCCACGCCAAAGCCTGGCCCATGGTCCACGACCACCTGCGCGAGTGGACCGCCAAACCCGCCGAGCTGCGCGCCGGAGACGGCGACGCGATGGACCGGTTGATGGAGGGCCTTACCATGGCGGGCCTGGCGATGCAGGTCGCCGCCTCGTCCCGGCCGGCCTCGGGCGCGGAGCACATGTTCAGCCACCTCTGGGAGATGGAGGGCTTAGGCCACGACGACGACCCGCCGCTCTCCCACGGCTTCAAGGTCGGCGTCGGCTCCATCGCCATCGCCGCCCTCTACGAGCGCGTCCTGGAACGCGACCTGGGCGATCTGGACGTGGACAAAATCGTCGCCGCCTGGCCCGCCTGGGAAGAGGTCGAGCAGAAGGTGCGGGCGACGCACACGGTCCCCGGCCTCGACGAGTACGCCGTCGAGGAGAGCCGCGCCAAGTACGTCACGGCCGAAGAGCTCGGGGAGCGGCTGGGGTTGATCCGTGGGCTGTGGCCGGATCTGCGCGAGCGGCTACGGGCGCAGCTGATGCCCGCCGACGAGTTGCGGGAGACGTTGCGGGCGGCCGGATGTCCCACGAGCCCGGAGGAGATCGGGCTGGGTTGGGAAGACTTCAGGGCGACGTACTGGAGGGCGCGCACGATCCGGCGCCGCTACAACGTGCTCGACCTCTGCGTCGAGACCGGCATCTTCGAGGGGTGCGTGGAAGAGTTGTTCGCGCCGGGCGGTTTCTGGGCGCAGGAGGCTGCGAGGTCGCGAAGCTGATCCGGCAGGGTCCGGACAGAGGCGAAAACGGAAAGGGGAAAGGCAATGGCCGAAGGACCGTACTTGATGGGGATAGATTTCGGGACGGGGGGTGCCCGGGTAGGCATCTTCGACCGTGAGGGGACGGCGCTGGTGTTCAACAGCGTCGAGTGGGAGACGAAGTTCCCGCGTTCCGGTTGGGCGGAGCAGGACCCCGACGTGTGGTGGTCCAACCTGGTGCAGGCTTCCAGGGGCGCGCTGGAGAAGAGCGGGATATCGTCCGAGGAGATCGTGAGCATAGCCGTGGACACCACGAGCTGCACCGTCGTGGCGATGGACGCGCAAGATCGGCCCTTGCGACCCGCGATCATGTGGATGGACGTGCGCGCCTCGGACCAGGCCCAGCGCGTCTCCGAGACCGGCGACCCGGCCTTGAAGTACAACGGCTACGGTCCGGTATCGGCCGAGTGGGCGCTCCCGAAGTCGCTGTGGCTAAAGGAGAACGAGCCGGAGACGTACAAGAACGCGAAGCACATCTGCGACTGCCAGGACTGGCTCAACCACCGCCTCACGGGCGAGTGGGCGGCGTCCATCAACGTCGTCGCCGTGAAGTACCACTACGACCGCGACGTCGGCGGCTGGCCTGAGAGCCTGTACGCGGCCGTTGGCGCCGAGGACGTGCTGGAGAAGTTCCCCGACCCCGTGCTCGACCTTGGCGCCGTCGTCGGGGAGTTGAAGAAAGACGCAGCCGAGGAGCTGGGCCTGAAGGCCGGCACGCCGGTGGCTCAGGGAGCCATTGACGGTTGCTCGGGAGCTTTGGGGCTTGGGGTCGTAGAGCCCGGCACGATGGCCCTGATCACGGGTTCCTCGCACGCCGTGCTCGGCCAGCTCGCCGCGCCGATCCACGGGCGGGGATTCTGGGGCGCCTACACGGACGCCCTGGTCCCCGGCCAGTATATGGTCGAGGGCGGTCAGGTCTCCACGGGCTCCATCGTCGCCTGGTTCAAGAACCAGTTCGCGATGAAGGCCAACGGGGAGGCCAAAGAGCGCGGCGTGGATCCCTACGTCATCCTCAACGAGATGGCCGAGACCATCCCCATCGGATCCGACGGTCTCTTGCTCATAGACTACTTCCAGGGCAATCGCACCCCCCACACCGACTCGCTGGCGCGCGGCATGTTCTGGGGTTTGTCGCTCGGCCACACCGAGGCGCACATGTTCCGCGCGATCCTGGAGGGCATCTGCTACGGCACCGAGAACATCTTCCGCACCATGCGCGGCCACGACTTCGAGCCACGTTTGAACGTGGTCTCGGGCGGGCCGACGAAGAGCAAGCTGTGGATGCAGATGCACGCCGACGTCGCCAACATACCCATCTCCCTGACGCGGGAGAGCGAAGGCCCGGTCCTTGGCTCGGCGATGCTCGCCGCCGTCGGAGCCGGCATCTACCCGGACGTCCGGACCGCCGCCCAGCACATGGTCCACACCGAGAACACCATCGAGCCGAACCAGGAGGCGCACGAGGCATACAAGTTCTACGTGGACCGCTACATAGAGACGTACCCGGCGATGAGGGAGCTGATGCACAAGACGGTTCGTCACGAGGCGGCCGGCCACGAGACCGTGGCGGACGGAGCATAGGCTGCACGATCGTAGGCCGAGGATACGAAGGCAACGGTAGGAGAGGGGACTGTACGGAGGCACGTCCCAACGTATAGAGAGGAGGAAGATGACGACGATAGCCGTACTCGGGTCGGGAATAATGGCGACGGCGCTCGCGTGGCCGCTGACGGACAACGGCCACGAGGTGCGCCTGGTGGGCACCCACCTCGACCGCGAGATAGTAGACAGCATCAAAGAGGGCGGCGTTCACCCCAACCTCGACCTCAAGGTGCCGGATGGCGTGCGGGCCTACCAGCTGGAGGAGGCGGAACAAGCGTTCGAGGGGGCCGACATTGCCATGAGCGGGGTTAACTCGTTCGGGGTGCACTGGGCCGGCGAGCACCTCGCCTCGCTGCTCAAGCCCGGCATGATGGTCATAGCCGTCACCAAGGGCATGGAGGCCGACGAGAACGGGGACCTGCACATCCTGCCCGAGGTGCTTGCCTCGGAGGTGCCGGAGGATCTCCGAAACCAGGTCTCCTGGTCGGCCATCGTCGGGCCCGCCATCGCCGGCGAGGTGGCCGTCCGGCACGACACCTGCGTGGTCTTTACGGGACGGGACGCGGACGTTTTAGAGAAGCTGGCCGCGACCTTCCGCACGGACTACTACCACGTGTGGACCAGCACGGACTTCGTGGGCGCCGAGGTGTGCGCGGCGGTAAAGAATTGCTACGCCTTCGGGGGCGGGTTCATGGACGGTCTTTTGGACAAGGAGGGCAAGTCCGACGCCAAGTACCGCCGGTACAACTACGGGGCTGCGCTCTTCGCGCAGGCCACCCGTGAGATCGGGCAGTGGATGGAGCTTCTGGGCGGCGACCCCGTCACCTCCCGCGGGCTGCCGGGAGTCGGGGACATGTTCGTCACCACCATGGGCGGGCGCAACGTGAAAGCGGGGCGCTTCGCCGGGGCCGGCGTGCCGTTCTCCGAGGTCCAGAACGACCGCATGAAGGGCGTGACGCTCGAAGGGGTTGCGGCCATCAGGGTCATCGGCGGCGCGCTGCCGAAGCTCACCGAGCGAGGTGTCATCGGCGAGGAGGACTTCCCGCTGATGCGGCACCTGCACGCGGTCGTGGCCCTCGACGAGCCGGTGAACATGCCCTGGGAGAAGTTCTTTGGGGGCGAGCCCGTAACGAGCCAGCGGGGAAGCGCGTGAGCTAGGGAAAGGAGCAGCGCGATGACCGAAGCCACCGCAAACAGCGCCGTCCAGGTAGAAGAGGAGGTACTGCCGCCCGAACAGACGACGAAGTCCATGATCCTCGGCGAGGTCGTGGGCTCATTCTTGTTGAGTTTCCTGGGCCTGGGCATCGGCCTCTCCGCAACGCTGTGGAGCTCGCCCGATACCCCGTGGTTCAGCGACATCTGGCCTACGGCCGCCGGCTGGACGCTGGCGATCGCGCTCGGCATCTACGTCACGAACACGCTCTCCGGCGCGCACTTCAACCCGGCCGTTACCATCACCATGGCCGTCACCGGGCGCCACCCCTGGCGGCTGGTGCCGTTGTACCTCGTCTGCCAGGTGATCGGGTGGTTCATCGGCGCCGCGGCCCTCATGGCGATGTTCGGCAAGAACTTCTTCGACTACGCCAGGGCCAACGACATAACCATCGGTTCGGAGGACAGTTTGGGGCTCGCCTCGGCGCTGACCACCTACTCGCCGAGCCCCGGCAACCCGGCTACGGGGGCGGAGGGTTACACGTCGATACCGTTTTTGACGGGTCTGTCGGGTGAGATCCTGGGTACCGCCATCCTCTTGCTGGTCATCCTCTCTCTGCTGGAGACGCGCCACGTCAACGCGCCGTCGGCGTGGTTCTTTCCGCTCATCGTGGGCGCGACCGTAGGGTTGCTCATCATGTTCGTCGCACCCGTCTCCCAGGCTTCTTTCAACCCCGCGCGCGACATCGGCCCGCGCATAATGCTCCTCTTTATGGGTTTCGGAGGCCAGGCGTTCCCGGGCCCCAACGGCGGCCTCTCCCTGATAGTGACGGCCGTCGGGCCGATCATCGGCGGGGTGTTGGGCGCGCTGTTCTTCGATAAGGTGATGCGCCCGAACATCCCCGGCGTGGACCAGGAAGGCCCGAAGGTGACCACGTTGAGCCAGCTCGCCTACGACCCTACGCTGGACGAGAGCCGGGAAACATTGCACGGCCACGCCACCGAGTTGCCCCCCGAGCTTCTTGGGGAGGCCCACGGGATAGACCTCGTGATGATCGACGCCGGCGGGTGCATCTACGACGACGACCCCTGGGCGTTCGCGGTGCTCAGGGCCACCCGCGAGCTGTCGGGTGGCGAGGTGAACGAGGCGGAGTTCTGGCAGGTCTACGACGCGCAGCGCCAGCGACAGGGCGGCTCGCTGAGCAGGACCGTCGCCGAGCATTTCGCCCCCGACGTCGACCCGGACGAGCTCTCCGAGCTCGCCAAGGAGCAGGCGGACTACACCGTCGCTTCGCTCTACCCGGACGCTAAGCCCACGCTGGCGGCCCTAGCGAGCCGCTACAAGCTCGGCGTCGTCGTCAACCCGCGGAGGGCGCACACCGAGGCGCTCCAGCGAGACGGCCTCATGCAATACTTCGCCGTCGTCACGAACCCCGAGCAGGTCGACACCAAGACCCCCGACGCGCGCATGTGGCGGCGGGCGCTGGAAGAGACCGGGGTCCCGGCCGACCGCGCCGTGCACGTCGGCAACCGCATAGACAACGACGTGCGCCCCGCCAACAGGGCCGGGCTGCAGACCATCTGGCTGCTGCGCGGCGAGGCGCCGCCGTCGCCCACCGTGGAGCAACTCACGGAGCCGGACGCCATCGTCACCACCTTCTCCGGCGTCCCCAACGCCCTCGTCTCCATCGCGCCACTGCGAGAGGAGCTTCAGGTGCGCCGGACGTAAGACGGTTCGCCGTCGGGCGCGCCCGTGAGGTGGCGGGCGCCCGGCGCGAGAGCCGCTTCGCGGCCCCGGATATCGGGTATAGGAAACCTAGAACGCGGTCCATATTACGGCGAGAGGGAAATTCCGGGCGTATGATCGAAGCCACGCCTCCTTGATGTGTTGGGCGATCTGGGAGGATGGGGAATGAGGCGGGTCCTGGAAGGCGTACTTCGGGGACGGGCGTAGAAGCGGAAGGAAAGGTAGGAGTATGAACAGAGAGAACCTACTCGAAGGGGTCGGGGATCGTGCGTTCGACCTGATCGTGATCGGGGCCGGCATCAACGGCGCCGGCATCGCCCGCGACGCCTCGATGCGGGGGCTGCGGGTGC
This sequence comes from uncultured Rubrobacteraceae bacterium, assembly GCA_964242955.1. Lineage (GTDB taxonomy): Bacteria > Actinomycetota > Rubrobacteria > Rubrobacterales > Rubrobacteraceae > Rubrobacter_D. Next base: position 8,824 of record CAXTDD010000058.1, read on the forward strand.
TGCTCTTGGACAAAGGTGACATCTCCAACGGGACGACGCAGTGGGCGACGCGTTTGATCCACGGCGGCCTGCGCTACCTGGAGCACTACGAGTTCGCGCTGGT
>CAXTDD010000059.1:0-8851 GCA_964242955.1 uncultured Rubrobacteraceae bacterium
GCTAATAGCTATTCCAACACCCACGTGTCTTTGGAACTTCCGCCGGCGCTGGAGTTGACGACGCGGGTGCCGGGGCGGGCCACACGGGTGAGGCCGCCGGACATGACGTGGTCTATGGCGGGGAGCACGAAGGCGCGGAGGTCTATGAAGGCCTCCTGCGGGTCCTCTTCGCCGTCGGTGGTGAGGTGGGTGGAGAAGTCGAGGCACTCCTGGGCTACGAAGCCGGCCGGGTGTTCCTTGACGCGGCGGATGGCGGCGTCGATCTCCTCGCGGGTGGCCTCGGGACCGATGAGCATGCCCTGGGCGCCGTAGCCCTCGCGCGGTTTGAGGACGAGCTCGGGCAGGCGGTCGAGGACTTCGGAGCGGGTCTCCGGGTCGAGGAGAGAGTGGGTCGGGGCGTTCTGCAGAACGGGCTTCTCGCCGAGGTAGTGCTCGATCATGTCCGGCACGAACGGGAAGACGGCCTTGTCGTCGGCCACCCCGGCCCCGAAGGCGTTGGCGAAGCCGATCCTGCCCTCCAGGTAGGCCTTCTTCATCTCCGGCAGGTCGGTGTCGACGTAGTCTTCGTCGAAGCGCCGGTACATCGCGTCGAGGCGCCGGCCGTCGGCGCGGGTGCGGACCTCGCCGTTGCGCACCAAGCAGTCCGAGAGCGTGAGCAGCGGCAGGCCGCAGGAGCGGGCTATCCGCTCGTGCTCGAAGAACGCCGAATCCTTCTCGCCGCGCGTGACGACCGCCACGTTCGGCTCGTCCACGCCGGGTGGGACGGCCGCGAGCAGCGTCTCCCGCAGGCGCTCGTAGTAGGAGTGGATCTCCGCCACCCGGTAACGCTCGGAGAGCTCGGGCAAGACCTCGGCCCCGACCGTGCGCACCACGTCCGAGTAGGCGATGCCGCTGGGGACCCTGGCGTTGTCTTCGAGCACGACGTACTCGCCGAGACCGACCTGGACGAGGTCGGGCCCGTAGACGTGGACGGGCGAATCTCCGGGGTACGTGTGAGGTCTGTAAAAAACGCTCTCGCGGACTATCTCGTCGGGCACGACGTTCTGGCCCCCGCCGTAGACGTCCCGGAGCCAGGCGTTGATCGCACGCCCCCGCTGCGAGAGCCCGGCTGAGAGCGTTTGCCAGTGGTCGGCCGGTATGATCCTGGGTAGCCAGTCCACCGGGAAGATCCTGCCGGAGTCCTCCGGGTCACCGGGCAACACGAAGGTCGCCCCCTCTTCCTTCAACCTCTCGCGGGCCCGGGCCACCCTCCCCGCGAACTCCCCGTCTTTGAAACCTCCGAGGGCCTCTATGAGTGGGCGGTAGTGGTCCCTGGAGGAGCCGTTCTCGTCGAGGACCTCGTTGAAGAAGGCGGGTTTGGTCCCGGCCGAATCCGTTCGCGACGGTTTGTCGCCGATCACGCCCCGTCCGCTCTCGTTCCCGATCATGGCGCCAGCATACGCGACAGGGGCGTGTTGCGTAAATGGCCCGCGGTACAAATTTCGGCGGACCGGGGCCGGAACCGCCCGTCAGCGGCGCACGACCGCATAACCCACCGCGAGCGCCCCGGCCCCTGCCAGGAGCGCGACGAGCGGCAAGAGCGTCGCCAGCGGAAGGCCGCCGGTGTCCGGCACGGGCGAGGAGGATGCCGCGGCTGCGTCGCCGGGGACCTGGATGCCCGATACGGTGAACGGCAGGTCCGGCCGGCCGCCCTCGTCGCGGACGTCGAACTGGGAGTTCACGGCGAGCAGCCGGCCGTCGTAGGCGGCGATGGTGGTCGGGTACATGAGGGCGTCGTCCGTGAAGCCTTCGCCAGCCGATCCGCTAGCGTAGTCCGATGAGAGCTCCACCGGGACTATGAGCTCGTTCTCGTTGCGGACGACGTAGAGGGTGCGACCGATCAGCAGCAGCCCGTCGCCGTTCGTCAGGTCCGCGCCGCCGGTGTCGATCTCCACCACCTCTTTGCTCCGCGTATCTATGCGAAAAAGCTTCCCCGAGGTCGAGTTAACGACTATGAGGTAGCGGCCGTCGGCGGTGGCAGCTATGCCGTTCAGGTTGAAGCCATCTCCGTACTCGGCCGGGGTCCCCTCGAAGTTCAGGTAGGACTCGGTCTGGAAACCGCCCGAGCCGTCGGGGAAGACGCGGTAGAGCTCGGGGTTCATCGAGTCGGTAAAGAACGCCGAGCCGTCAGGGGTGAGGGCCACGTCGTTGACGAAGGTCGTGTCCGCGCCGTTCTCGAAGCGGTCGAGCAGGTCGCCCGTTCCGGTGTCGTAGACGAACATCCTGCCCGTGTCGCCGCCCGCGACGAAGAGCCGTCCCTCGAGGTCTACCTTCATCCCTATGGCGGTCGAGCGTCCGTCGGAGCCGGGCTCCAGGAACGTCTCTGCCTCCGTCCCCGGCTCGCCGACGTTGGCCCTGAAGACCGCGCCGTCTCCGGTGCTGCCGACGAAGAAGTCGCCCGTCGCGGGGTCGTAGGCCACACCCTCGGGGTAGACCTCGTCGCCGGGAAGCGGAAACGTTTGGGCGCCCGTCTGGGCCGAGGCCGTGGCGGCCGTCACGAGGACGATCGCCAGCGTGGCCAGTAGAAGCTTCGTCTTGGGCAAGGGTCCTCCTCCGTCGGCGCGTGGCTCCGCTCGACAGTGAATACGTTGCGGGGACCACTACCGGATGTGGGGCTGGATCACTCCGCCGGCGCCTGCGGGGGCCTCCTGTCGAGGCTCCGTTTGATGAAGTAGTTGACCAGGTAGAGAAAAGCTCCCAGGACTAGCAGGCCGCCGACGAGTGGGAAGGTGAAGGCCTTGTCTTCGATCTGGGTCAGCAGGCCCACGCACACGATTATGCCGAGCACCGGGATAAAGGACGGGGCGCTGAAGTGCTCGTGGTCTACCCGGTCGTTCTTCAGCCACAGGACGGCGACGTTCACGGTTACAAAGACCAGGAGTAGGAGCACCACCGTCGCGCTCGCGAGGCTGCCGACGTCGCCCGTGAGGATCAGGCCGAGGGCGATGATGGAGATGAAGACTATCGCCACCCACGGGGTGCGGCGCACGGGGTGGATCCTGGAGAGGATCGCCGGCATCACGCCCTGGTCGGACATGCCGTAGATCAGGCGCGAGGCCATGATCATGTTCAGCAGCACCCCGTTGGAGAGCGCGAAGAGGCCGATGGCCGCGAAGAGCCAGGTCGGCACGGCCAACGGCCCGGCCTGGGCCACCTGCAAGAGCGCCGTGGTCTCGGCTTCGGGATCTGTCAGTGGCCCGGTCGGCACCGCCATCGAGGCGACGATGGTGACGAGCAGGTAGATGGTGCCGGCCACCAGCAGCCCGATGAAGAGCACCCGCGGGTAGTTCCTGACGGGGTCCTGCGCCTCCTCCGCGAGGTTGACGGAGTCCTCGAACCCGACCAGCGCGTAGAACGCCAGGGCAGCCCCGGCTATGGAGAGGCCGAGCAGGTTGCCGCCCTCCCTGAACTCGAAGGCGCGGCCAGGGTCGCCCTCCCCGGAGCCGACCGCGACGAGGCCTATCACCACGATGAGCAGGAGGCCAAGAACCTCGATGCTCGTGAAGACCATGTTCACCCGGGTGGACTCTTCTATGCCCCTGAAGTTGAGCAACTGGACGAGCACGAAGAGTATGACCGCGGCGAGCACGGCGGGAATCGCTATGAACTCGGAGAGGTAATCCGAGCCGAAGGCGATCGCGAGCGCGGACGCCGAAGTGATGCCCGAGAGCACCACCGCGAAGGCGACCATGAAGCTCAGGAACGGTATGCGGAACGCCTGGTTGACGTAGGAGGCGGCCCCGCCGGCCCTCGGGTACTTCGTGACCAGCTCCGCGTAGGCGAAGGCCGTAAAGATCGCCAGGACCATCGCCAGCGCGAAGGCCGTCCAGATAGCGCCCCCCGTAATGGCCCCGACCTCGCCGACGAGGGCGTAGATGCCGCCCCCGATCATGTCCCCCACGATAAAGAACAGCAGGAACGCCGGCCCCACCGCCCGCTTGAGCGCCGGGTGTTCCGCGCCCGTGGTCTCCGATGCCTGCATCTGCCCCCACCTCCCCGCCGCCCGCGGACGACCCTCGCCTGCACTATGCACCATGTTACAGGAATCGCACACCCGCTTTCCAATCGGGCCGGCTTCCGCCGTTGGGAACGGCGATCGCGTGCGGCAATCCCCGCCGGTAACCGGGAGAGGAGCAGACCGTGGAAGTCCGTCTGGACCTCGCCGGCATCGTCACCAGCGGCATGCGGGCCTCCGTGTCGTTCTACCGGCGCCTAGGGCTGGAAGTTCCGCCCGGTGCGGAGGACGAACCCCACGCGGAGGCGACCGCGCCGGGCGGGTGGCGTGGGACACGGCGGAGCTCGTCGGCCGGATCTACCCGGACTACACCGCCCCCTCGGACGTGGACGAGAAGTACGCCGGGTTGGCCGCCCTGGGATACGGCCAGGTGCAAGACCCCGACGGCAACCACGTGGACCTCTTCCCGCCGCTGTAAACCAAAGGATCACGCCGCTACGGCAGCGCCACCAGGACCTGTTCCAGGACCCTGGCTGCCAGGTCGGCCTCCTCTTCTCCGGCGCCGTAGGCGGCCCGTTCCTCGGCGACCATCCCGGCCGGCTCCACGCCGCGAGAAGAAGCTGAAGGATGCTCCGACGGCAGGACCCTGGCGAGCCCGTCGTCCTCCAGGCTCCGGACAACGTTCCGCAGCCTCCGCAGCCCGACGTCGGTTGAATCCCCGAGCAGTCGCCGTGCCAGGTCACCCAGGCTGACACCTCCGCCCGCGGCGTCTTCGCGGAGTTGGGCGAGCACCCGGCCGCGCAGGTAACGGTTGGAGTCCTCGTACTTCGGACCCGGCTCCTTTCTTGGCGGGCGGGGCACGCTTGCGAGGGCTTCGAGTAGTCGCGGGTGGGCCTCGCAGTGGTCGCGGATCGGGCAGTCCGGGCAGGCGGGTCGGCGGGCGGTGCAGCGCAGCGCCCCGAACTCCATGACGGCCTGGTTCCAGGCCCAGCCGCTGCCCGGCGGCACGAGGCCCGCGGCGAGCGCGACGACCTCTTTCGGCTTCGCGATGGTCGCCGGCACGTCGGGGCCGAAGAAGACGCGGTGCAGCACGCGGTGCATGTTGGTGTCGAAGAAGGGCACGTCCCGCTCGAAGGCGAAGCAGGCGACCGCGCCGGCGGTGTAAGGACCGATGCCGGGCAGTTTTACGAGCACGTCAGGGTCGGAGGGAACCCTGCCGTCGTGCTCGGCCACGATGTCGCGGGCGGTCCTGTGCAGGTTCACCACGCGCCTGTAGCGGCCGAGGTCGCCCCAGGTGCGTATGGCGTCGGCGAGCGGGGCCGCGGCCAGCGACCCCACCGTCGGGAAGCGCTCCAGGAAACGCTCGTAGAAAGGGATCGCGCGCTTCACCTGGATCTGCTGGAGCATCACCTCGGACACGAGAATGCGCCACGGGTCGCGCGTGCGACGCCACGGCAGGTCCCGCCCATTCTCCCCAAACCAGTAGAGCAGGGCTTCCCGCACCGCCGCGTTCTTGCGCTCGTCCGCGGTCACGTTGGTCGAATAAACAGGCTTCTTCGCCACTGTCCGAGTGTACGGACAAGGCAACTCCAAACCAGGGACAAAATCGCGGTTCTCCCGCCCATGGGATAAGAATTCGACCATACCTGGCGCCCGGACCGTCAGCCTAGTATGCTGCGTGAACCGCGAAGGCTCGAAACGGCGTACACGATGCGGGGGGCATGGACAGAGTCGTGTCAGGGCTGGTCTTTTCGTGGCGGGCTGCGGGGTTGGGTGTCGAAAACCGAACGAGGCGGGGGATAATGTCCGGATACCGGGTACGCGGGGGGCTACGGGTGGATCGTGCGGTAAAGGTCGCGTTCATGCTGGCAGTCGTGGCGACTTCGCTTCTGGCGCTCGCGGTTCTGGGATCGGCGCCCGCGGGCGCCGTCGGCAACATCGAGGAGTTGCAAGAGAGCGAACCCGACCGGGACTTCAGAACCGGCAGCGTAAGCGCCACGGCCTCGCAACGCGGGGCCGTCTCCGATCTCGGGGCCACGGCGCGGTGGAACCAATTCGGCACGCCGCGCTCCCTGATCCGGTACAACGGCTTTCTCGCCAGGGACGTGCGGGGCTCGGACGCCGAAGCCGCGGCCCGCGCCTTTCTCGCGAACAACGCCGCCGTTTTCGGCCTCCCCGAAAGCTACCTGCGCGACGACGCGCGCCTGGCCTTCGAGAACGAGACCCCGATGGAGGACTCGGACGCCCACGTGGTCTTCTTCCGCCAGCAGTTCGGGGATCTGTCCGCCGCCCAGGACGGCTCCGTGCTCGTGGGACTGACGGGCTCGGCCGGGGGCGGCTGGGACGTGGCCTACGTCTCCTCCTCCCTCTCCAAGAACACGGGCCTCGCGACGACCGGCACCAGCCTCACGGGTAAGGAGGCCTGGGTTACCGCCGCCCGCGCCGTCGACGAGGACGTCGCGCCCGCAGACGTCGAGAGCGCGACGGCCGACCGTCTAAAGGACGGCGAGGGGCTTCGCAGCGACTTCACGGGGCTGAAGGTAGACGGGCTCTCCCAGGAGCAGCGGGTCAGGCTGACGGCCGTGCCGACACCCGACGACGGCGTGCGTCCGGCGTACGAGGCGATCGTGGTCCAGGACCAGGGCGGCCAGGTGAAGGCCTCTACCAGCTTCGTGGACGCAAACAGCGGCAAGGTGCTGTTCCGGGCCAACAACGTCCAGCAGTTCGCGGACGAGACCGGCATCGAGTACGCCCAGGCCGGGCCGCCCGCGGTGCCGGAGCCGCCCGACTCGCAGCCCTTCCAGGGGACCTTCAGCGCGACCTCGTGCGCCGAGGCCCCGCAGAACGGGCCGTTCACCGTGGCCGAGGGCACGGGCCAGGTCTCGGTGACGGCTAACGCGGCGAACCCCGCCAACGACATCGTGCTCCAGCTCGTCTTTGGCGGCGTCGTCGTGGCCGAAAGCGACGTCAGCACCACGCCTGAGAGCATCCTCTACGAGCCCGCCGGCGGTGTGCCGGCCGGAGACTACTCGGTGCGCGTCTGCAGCTTCGAGGACGCGGAGCCGTTGCCGCCCAACACGTACACGGGCTTCTTCCTCGCCAACGACGCGGTCGACCCGCCAGACGGCGCGCCCTATCCGCCGGAGTGGGACCAGTTCTTCGCCAACCCGCCCATAGGGGCGACCAACGCGAGCTACCCGTCCACGGATACCCGCGATGTGATCTGCTGGAACACCCTCGTCTACGGTGACGCGGCGCCCGCGGGCTGCGCCCTGGACGTCGCCAACCAGGCCTCGCGGTCGCCGTGGGACGTGAACACCAAGGCCAATAACGCGCCGACGTTCACCACCATCGGCAACAACGCCAGGGCCGCCGAGTCCTGGTACGGGCCGACCTCGCCCGGTCCCACCGGCTTCCGGCCGACGAGCGCCACGCGGGAGTACAACTACCCGTGGACCAACGCCTGGTACGGGTCGACCAACCCGGCCGACGAGGGCAAGGGCTGCTCGCCGACCGAGCTCGCCACACCCGGCGAGGGCAACGACATCTCGGCCGCGACGGCGGCGCTCTTCGCCAGCCACAACCGCATCCACGACTGGTCCTACAACCTCGGCTTTACCGAGCAGGCCTACAACCTGCAGGACAACAACTTCGGGCTCACGCCCGCGTCCAGGGAGAACGACCCCGAGATCGGCGACGTGCAGGCCGGCGCCGTCAACGGCGGGGCGCCGAGTTATCTGGGGCGGGACAACGCCAACCAGCTCACGCTCAACGACGGCATAGCCCCGATCACCAACATGTACCTCTGGCAGCCCATAGCCGGCGCGTTCTACGCCCCGTGCGTCGACGGCGACTACGACGTCTCCGTCATCGCCCACGAGTACGGGCACGCGATCCAGAACCGCATGGTCGCGGGTCCGGACGCCGGCCTCTCGGGCCTGCAGGCCCGCTCGATGGGCGAGAGCTGGTCGGACCTCACGGCGATCGAGTACCTCTACGAGTACGGCTACAACCCGACCGACGGCGAGAACCGCTACGCCGTCGGGCCCTACGTGACGGGCAACAAGCAGTCCGGCATCCGCAACTACGGGATGAACCAGAGCCCGCTCAACTACTCCAACATCGAGTACGACCCCAACGGCGTCACCAGCCCGCACGCGGACGGCGAGATCTGGTCCGCCGTCAACTTCCAGATCCGCCAGCTACTTATGAACAAGTACGACGCCCAGTTCTCTTCGGCGCCGGGCACGGACCTGCAGAAGCGGTGCGCCGACGGGCGGACCCCCGCCGAAGACTGTCCCGGCAACCGGAGGTGGGTCCAGATCTTCCACGACGCCTTCCTCCTGCAGCAGTCCTCGGTCAGCTTCCTGGACGCCCGCGACGCTTACCTCGCCGCGGACCAGATGCGCTTCGACGGCGCCAACCAGAAGGAGCTGTGGCTCGCCTTCGGCAGGGGCGGGATGGGCATCGGCGCCAAGAGCGAGGGCTCAGACGACCGCGACCCGACGCCGAGCTTCGCGTCCCCGCGCGAGAGAAACGCGGAGATCACGTTCAGGCCCGTGACCCCCAACGGGGGCGAGATCCCGAACTTCAAGGTCTTTGTGGGCAGCTACGAGGCGCGGGCCGTCCCCGTCGCCGACGGCCTCTCGACCACCCCCCTGACCCGCTCGGCGACCCTCGCCCCCGGCACTTACGAGCTCTTCGTCCGCGTGCCCGGCTTCGGCCTCCAGCGCACGAGCGGGACGTTCACCCCGGGCCAGACAGGGGTCAAGACGATCCCGATGCAGTACAACTGGGCCTCCTCGGCCCGCGGCGCGGTGCCGACCACGACGAGCGACGGCACGAGCGGCCCCGGCG
>CAXTDD010000060.1:0-8779 GCA_964242955.1 uncultured Rubrobacteraceae bacterium
AGCTCGGTGTTCAGGTAGTAGAGGCCGGACTCGTCGCGGTCGAGCAGGACCAGCTTCGCGGGGCCCAGGCGCGAGATCTGGCGCGAGAGCTCCTTGCCGATGGAGCCGCCGGCGCCGGTCACGAGGACCCGTTTGCCGTTGATGTAGTCGGAGAGGGCGGCAAGGTCGATGTTCACCGATTCGCGGCCCAGGAGGTCTTCTATCTGGAACTCCCGCAGCCTGATGGCCCCCTCGGAGAGGAACTCCCCGAGGTCCGGCATCACCTTCACCGTGGCGGAGGCCCGGGTGGAGGTGCGCCAGATCCAATCCATCTCCTCCCGGCCGGCCTCGGGCATGGCGATGATTACCTGGTCTATGCCGTGCTGGGAGATGAGCCCTTCGAGGTCCTCGACGACCCCGAGCACGGACGCGCCCTCTATCTGCCGGCCGACCTCCGCGCGCGACTCGCTGACGAAACCGACGACCTGCGTCTCGGCGGCCGACGTGCGCCAGATGTGCCCGGCGAGCGCCACGCCCGGCTCGCCCGTGCCCACGATGGCGACCCTCGTCCTCCGCCCTACCTCGCGCAGGGACATCTCGTAGAAGACCCGCGGGTAGAGCCGCACGGCGACGAGCTGCACGTAGGCGAGCACCGACCCGACCAGCGGCACCGACAACGGCACGGGGTTGCCCTCCATGATCCCGAACCCGTCCGGGCCCACGCAAAACACCGCCAGGAACAACCCGCCGGCCGCTATGGCCGTGGCGCTCAAAACCTGCACGCCCTGATAGATCCCCGTGTACCTGAGGATGCTCCTGTACACGCCGCTCTCGTTGAGCAGCAACACGAACGCCAGAGCGGAGAAGATCGCGAACGGCCAGAAGTAGGGCCAGAACTGGTCCTGGTTCTGCGTCTGCGGGTCCCCGGCGACGCGCACGATGAGCACGACGGCGAACGACTCTATGACTATGAAGGCGTCCACCATCATCGCCGCCCCGCGCCGGAACGCGGGCGGCGAGCCGTGGAAGGCACGCTGGAGCCGGTCCACCGCGCCCAGAAGTCGTTCTCCCGCCCTCCGTATAAGCCACATAGAGTTGGATTTTAACAGGCTACAGGCATCAGGCCTCAGGTTTCAGCTATCAAGTCCGTCCAGGTTCGCGTTTCGGCGGCGTGATCCGCACCCCGGAGATTTACTCCCGAAGAGGTACCGCCCACCACCAGCGAGCCATGGACCCAACGGCTTTTCCTGATGCCTGAAACCCGATGCCTGTAGCCTATCTATCCAACCATCTTCGGCAGCGCCGCGAGGGCCGCGCACAGCGCGATCGCCACGCCGGCGCCGAGCGGCACCCCGATGCCTCCTTCGGCCACCAGGAGCGCGGCGAGGCCCGCGACGACGCTCGCGCCGTAGTAGAGGTTGCTGGTGCGGCGGTGGAGTCCGACGGTCGGGGTTATGCGCTGGTAGATGTGCTCGCGGTGGGCGAGAAAGATGCTCTTGCCGGCGCCGCCGCGCAGGCGCCTGAAGAGGGTGAAGGCGGTGTCGAAGAGGTAAGGTAGAAAGACCAGGGCGCCGGCGACGAAGCCCAGAGGCGTCCAGGACCCGCCGGGGGGGACGGGGGCGTAGAGGGCGACGGCCGCGAGGGCGAAACCCAGGAGGTACGCGCCGGAGTCGCCGACGAACATCGAGGCGGGGCTGATGTTCCAGACCACGAACCCGGCCGTCGCGCCGATCAGGGCGGGGAGAAAAGTCCCGGCTGCGCCGGAGAGCGGTATCAGGAAGAGGGCGTTTACCACCGCGACGCCGCCCGTGAAACCGTCGATGCCGTCCATAAAGTTGAAGGCGTTGGTGAGCGCGGCGATCCAGAAGATCCCGACGCCGAGCACCACGGCCCACAACAGGCCGCTTGCTTCGGAGAGAACCTGCGGCGGGTAGAGCACGAGGAGGCCGGCCGCGACGAGCACCTGCGCCGCCGCCTTCGTCTTGAAGTGGAGGTTGGAGAGGTCATCCGCGAGGCCGACGGCCCAGATCAGGGCCGCCGCCAACAGCAGCGGCCACGCCCCCTCGAGACGCAAGATCGCCACCCCGACCAGCGTCCCCGCGAAGATGGCGACCCCGCCGAGCCGGGGCGTCGGGACCTCGTGCGAAGAGCGGGTGTTCGGCACGTCGAGCAGGCTCCGCCCGACGGCGAACTTCACGAGCAGCGGCACGAGCGCGCCGGCCACGAGAAAGGCCAGGCCCGCGGCGACCACGGCGGCCGTCACGCCCGCGGCCTAGAGGAACGGGTTCTCGACACGCATCCCCTCTATGACCCGCCCGTGCTGCATATCCTCCGTGAAGAGCCTGTCGGCACCGGACTTCAAGGCGGCCTCCACGATCAGGGCGTCCCAGAACGATATGGACATCTCCTGGTGACGACGGATAGCATTGAGCACCATGCCGACGTCTTCCTGCAACGGAGAGAACCCCGCCAGACGTCCCACCGCGGCCGAAGCTTCTTCGTCCGGGAGGGATTGCGGCTCTCGCCTCACAGCAGAATAGAATTCCCGAAGAACTTGTACCGAGATCACCCCCTCGCCCTCGACCAGGTGCTCTTCTATGAGATCCAGGGCTATCGCGCGCTTCTTGGGCGTCCCCTCGTCGAAGGCGTAGACCAGCACGTTCGTGTCGAAGAAGGGAGCCATACCGTCTTCTACCAGGGTCCTTCTGGCCGGTTCCTGCCGATCGGTCGATCGTACAGTTCTTCCCGCTTCGGTAAGCCCTTGCCACCGCTACTCATCTTGGAGTTCTCGGCAAGCTCCAATAGCTTCCGGCCCGCTTCGCGCCTCTCTCGCCGGACTCCCGAATACTCCTCCAGATAACCTCGCAACAAGGCGTTGACCGAAGTGCCTTCCTCCAGAGCCCGTATCCGTGCCCGCTTCACCGTCTCCTCGTCCACCGTGATCGTCAGGTTCGCCACGACAACTCCTTTTTCGTGCTGCACGTCATCAGTGTAGCACTAATACATTTTCCTCCGGACCAGGCCGATCTCGCGCAGGCGGGCGACCTCCAGGGCGACGCCCTCTCCGAACGGCCGCGGCGAGTAGCCGAGGTCCCTTCGGGCGTCGTCGTAGGGATAGGCCTTGTCTTCGCGCAGCCGCAAGACCTGCTCGGACTTTACCGGGAGCGGCAGCCGGAGCGCTTCGGCGAACACCAGCGCCCGGCGGATGGGCTCCAGCGGCAGGTGGACAAAGCGGGGCTCGCTTCCCAACGCGCGGGCGGCCGTGCGAACGAGGTCGAGGTACGGGAGCGGTTCGGCGCCGGGCAGGTCGTAGGAGCTGTGGACGGCGGCGGGGCGGACGAGGGCCTCGTAGGCCCCGCGGGCGCAGTCCTCGTGGTAGACGGGCTGCCAGAGGTTCGTGCCGGGGCCGAACATCGGGAAGACGGGGGAGCGGTCCAGGAAGCGCAGGAGGCGGTGGACGTTCTTGTCGCGTTCGGAGCCGTAGATCATGGCCGGTCGGACCATCGTCCAGTCGAGGCCGCTGGCCTTCACGACCTGCTCCATCTTCTTCTTCGGGCCGGAGCGGAACTCGAAGGACGAGTGGGCGCTGGTGCTACCGACCATCAGGAGCCGTCGCGCCCCCGCGTCACGCACGGCATCCACGACGGCCGGGGCGTGCTCGATGCCGGCGACGTGTGCCAGGGCGTCAGCGCCGGCGAGCGCGCGGCGGAGGTCATCGGCTCTGGACGCGTCGCCGCGGAGGATCTCCACCCGTGACGGGTCGAGGCGGGAGGCGCGGGGGCTGTTCTCGCGGACCAGGCACCGGACGCCGTGGTTCTCCCGGAGAAGAAGGTCCAGGAGCGCGCCGCCGAGCAGGCCGGTGGCGCCGGTGAGGAGGACCTTCATCCAGCCCGCGCTAGTTCGAGGTTCCCTCTCCGCCGGAGGTTTGCCCTTCGGCCCTGAACAGCCGGAGCGAGAGCACGCGGTTCGTCTCTTTCTTCGTGATGTATTCGACCTGGGCCTGCTGGCCCTCGGCCACGTCCCCGACCTCGGCTTTCTTGCCGTCCAGCGTGATCTGCGCGTTCTCCCGGATCTTGAAGATCTCCGGCTCGGCTTTCTTGTCCTCGCCCTGATTCACCTTCACGACGATCCTGCGGTTGTTCTCGGGGTTTATGCGGCCGACGGTGCCGATCGCCACGCTCGTCTCGGGCGCGGATTTCTGGGCCTTCTTATCGCCCTGCTGCCCGCCGCCTCCGTTCTGCTGCGAACCGCCGTCCTGCTCTCCCCCTCCGCCGCCGCACCCGGTGAGAAGCCCCGCGAGCAAGACTAGCGAGACGAGCGCGAGCGCCGTTGACGATCTTGTGGAATGCATCGGATCTCCTGTTCCTGGACGAGCGTCTTACCCCGTCAACCTACCAGAAAGCCCGACGGACCACCAACCGCTTCGGCCCCCGGCGCGGGACCGTCCTTCGGGCCTCCTCGACCACCGAAAAGGCGAGGGCCGGCGCCCGGCATCGGGGCGGAGGTAGGCACTTGGGCCTTCGGCTATTATGATAGGCGCGGTTACAGAGGGCAGATGTTACGGATCGCGGGAGGCAAACAGTGGGGTCGGTCGGGCGGCGGGTCACGTCGAAATTGAGGCAGGTGCAGGGAAAAAGGGCGGGTAAGAAGGCGATGTCCGAGGGTCGGAACATCGTGATCACGGGCCTCGGGCGCAGCGGGACCACCCTGACGTGCCACCTGCTCAACAAGCTGCCCGACACGATAGCCCTGAGCGAGCCCATCTCCCCCGGCAAGTTTGCCCACCTCCTCCCCGACCACGACGCCGTCGTGGAAGGCATCGAAGGCTTCTACAACCGCCAGCGCAGGATGGCCCGCAAGCGTGGGCTGGTGACCACCAAGCACGTCGGCGGCGTGGTGCCGGACAACACCAAGGGCGTGGTCGACGGCGTCCGCCAGCGCATCGCCGAGAAGGGCAAGATAGAGGTGGACAAGGAGCTCTCCCCCGAGTTCTACCTCGCGATCAAGGACGTGGGCATGTTCAAGGCCCTGCTCCCCGCCCTCGCCAAACGGTTCCCGTGCTTCACCATCATCCGCAACCCCCTGGCCGTGCGGGCCTCGTCCCTGAGCGTGAAGTCGAAGAAGAAGCAGCGCACCAACCCGCCGGCGCTGGTCCGCTACGATACCGGGCTCGACCGCCAACTCAAGGGGGTCAAGGAGGAGGGCGGGGACGCCGTGGACCGTTGGGTCATGCAGATGCACCTCACCTTCGAGCGCTACCTGCAAGAGCTGCCGCGCGAGAACATCATCCGCTACGAGGACATCTGCGACTCAAGGGGCAAGGCGCTCTCGGTCATCGTGCCGGCCGCCGGCGAGCTCGACGAGCCGCTGGAGAACAAGAACCTGAACCCCCTCTACGCCGGCCACGGCGAGAAGATACTGCTCTACGGAGAGAGGTTGCTCGCGAGCGAGGGCGCCTACTGGGAGTTCTACTCCAAAGAGAGCGTCGAAGAGCTCTTGCACGGGCTCACGTCGTAGCCTTCACCCGAGCTTGCAACGCGGTGGGAGTATCAGTAGTATCGCGCCAAACAAAGTGACTGATCGCCGTGTATGCTTCGCGGCGCCGGGCCGAGGGACGACGCAAACGGACGGGACACCGGGAGGAACATGAGAACCTTCAAGAACAAGAGCTATCTGGAGCTACCACGCAATATCCATGCCTTCGTCGAGCTGGCGCTCGGGGTCGGCCGCGGTCCGTTGACGGGGGCAGACGGCGCGCCCGCCGGCAACGGAGACCTGATGGCCCGGATGCAGCAGCAGGTGTCCCAGCAGCGCCAGCAGCTGGAGCGTCGCAAGGAGCAGATAGACAACAAGGAGCGCCGGATCAAGGCGTTGCAGGAGCAGCTCTTGCAGTCCAGGCAGGGCTCGCTGGAGGAGAGCGGGATCGAGCTGTCCGAAGCGCCCGTACAGGGCGACGGTGAGCGGCCAGGGATAGGCCTCAAGCCGGGCGATCCCCACTACCGCTCCTGGGTGGGACGCCCCGAGAACTACGACCTCAAGGCCGCCATACAGGTCTCGTTGCTGCTGGCCCTCGGGCTGCGGGAGACCGACCGGCTGGTTGAGGTTGGCTGCGGCTCCCTGCGCGCCGGCCGGATGTTCATTCCATACCTCTTGCCGGGCCACTACTTCGGCATCGAGCCCAACAGGTGGGTCGTCGAGGAAGGCGTCAAGCACGAGCTGGGCGAGGGCATCCTGGAGATCAAGAAGCCCTCCTTCCGCTTCGTGGACGACTTCTCGGCCGGCGGTTTCGGGGTGGAGTTCGACTACGCGCTCGCCCAGAGCGTCTTCAGCCACACCTACCCGGACATGACGCTGGCGGGCCTGAGAGGCATCTCCGACGCCCTCGCCCCGAACGGCAAGATCGTCGCCAACTTCGTCGAGAAGGACGAGACCACCGAGGACGGCTCGGGGTGGGTCTACCCCGGCTGCACGACCCACACCTGGGAGAAGATGAACGAGCTGTTCGCGGAGTGCAACCTGGTGGGCCACAAGCTAGACTGGATCCAGGGCATGCAATGGTTCATAGCCGCCAGGCCCGAGTCCGAAGAAGAGATAGCCGACCTCTCCCGCCGCCTGCGTCCCCCCCTCGAACGGACCCGCGTGAAGGGCCGCAAGGTCGGAGCGGAAGCCCTCTCCGCCGAAGAACTCGAACAGTAAAGACCGATGTGTCCGCCGCCCGGGGACCTCTCCCGGGCGGGCCCGCCGACCACGTTTCTGAAGCGTTTATTGTAGAGCGGGGCCCGCTCCGCAGGCGCAACGGTCCCGAACCGTTCCCGCGGGCGGCGAGCCACTCTTCCCACATCTCCGAGCCCCACAGGGGGTACGGGATGGTCTCCTCCGCTGGCGGGTCCTCGACGAGCCGTCCGGCGCCGTAGCGCCAGAACGAGGCGTAGCCCCCGAAGCGCTCCTCCAGACGCGCCAGCTCGTCCTCGTAGGTGCGGGCCAGGTAGGTCATGGCGCCCGTCGGCGCCCTTCCGGTGGACCGGGCATGGACCACCTTCGACACCCCGGGGGGCTCGAACGAAGGGTCCACGCCAAGAAATCCGTAGAGGCTCTTCAGGAGTTCTCCGGGGAAGAAGTTTACGTCTTCGAGGAAGCCTACGAAGATGCGGTCCTCCGGGTAGAGAGATCCCCAGTTCTCCAGTGTCCTCAGGTAGTCCGTCCTCAGGCGCGAGCCCCGGCTGCCGAAGTTCCGTTGGAGTTCGTGCTCTTCGGCCGTATCGATGGGGCGCTTCTTCAACTTGTCGAAGCTCATCGTGGCCTGGGACCAGGCGCGTTCTATGGGGTTGCGCATCATGAAGATTATCTTCGCGTCCGGCATCAGGGCGTGGACGTGGGAGATCGCGGCCGGCTCCAGCATAGAGTAGGCTGGGGTAATCTCGCCCGCAACCTGCCCCCCACCCCCCTCGAAGAGCGCGGCGTACCACCGGTCGTCGGGTTTCGCCGCGTAGTACCGCAGTTCCCAGAGCAGATCCCTACCCGAAAGTGCTTTCGGCCCCCGCTTTCTGGCGACCCTCAGGTGCCTGGCCGTCCGCTGCCTTACCTGCCGGCGCCAGCGACGATCGGTCACGGAGCGGCCGAGGAGCTTGGCCGGTATCCTCAGCAGCGCGTTCGACGGATCGCCCATCTTCTCGTCGAAGTAGTGGATCTCTTTTAGGGGCGGCATCCAGATCCCGGGGTGCGGGGCGAGGTTGTTGCTCAGCCAGGTAGTCCCCGCCTTCTGCGCGCCTATCCCGAGAAAGTCCGGGTACATCTAACCATCCGCCCTTGTCCCTGTCCCGATCACGCCCCGTAAGATACCAGATCGGTCCCGGCGCTCTTATCGCCCGGAAGGGGGCGCCCGGGGGCCGCGTTGGTTATCATGGCCGCGTCCAGGGACGTGTGAGAGATAGGATCGGGGAGGCGGAGTGGAATCTGTGCGGCGACGGCTCGATCGCACGCTGGGACGGGTACGATGGGGCGCTCCGGCCTCCGGCGGGCGCAACATCGTCATCACGGGCCCGGGGCGCAGCGGGACCACCCTGACGTGCCATTTGCTCAACAAGCTGCCGGATGCGGTGGCCCTCAGCGAGCCGATGACCCCCGACCAGTTCGCCGACCGCCTGCCGGACCACGAGGCCGTGGTGGACGGGATCGAGGACTTCTACCGCCAGATGCGCCGGATGGCGCTCAGGCGGGGGAAGGTGATCAGCAAGCACGTGGACGGCGTGGTCCCGGACAACACCAAGGGCATGGTAGACGGCGTCCGCCAGCGGATAGCCAAGAAAGGCAAGATAGACGTGGGCAAGGAACTATCCCCCGAGTTTTGCCTGGCGATAAAGCAGGTGGGGATGTACAACGCCCTGCTCCCGACGCTGGCGAAGCGCTTCTCGTGCTTCGCCATCATCCGCAACCCCGTCGCCATCAGGGCGTCCTCGCTGAGCGTGAAGTCCCAGCGCAAAGAGCGCCGCACGACCCCTTCGGCCCTGGTCAGGTACGACGCGGGCGTGAGCCGCCGTTTGGAGAAGAACAAGAAGGGGGGCTCCGACGCGGTAGACAACTGGATCCTGCGCGTCCACCTCGTCTTCGAACGCTACCAGCAGTTGCTGCCGCCGGACCACATTATCCGCTACGAGGACATCGTCGCCTCCCGCGGCAAGGCGCTCTCGGTCATCGTGCCGGCCGCCGGCGAGCTCGACGAGCCGCTCGAATCGCAGAACAAGAACCCCCTCTACAGCCGCGACAAGATGCTCCGCTACGGGGAGAGGCTGCTCGCCAGCGA
>CAXTDD010000061.1:0-8778 GCA_964242955.1 uncultured Rubrobacteraceae bacterium
ACGAGAACGTGGACACCGACCTCGGCCTCTGGCAGGCGATCTCGCTCGGCCGCGCTCTCGCCACCCGCGGCGAAAGGGACGACCTGACGTCCGTCCAACTCAAAGGCTCCCCCGAGATCCTCTCTAGCGGGGCCCAGGTCCTCGTCCCCAACGCCCGGGCGAACGAGGCCATACTCGAGGATTTTCGCGAGTAGCTGTTAGCTCTTGGCCTTTAGCTATTAGCCTTTAGCTCTTAGCCGTTAGCTATCAGTACTGGCGGGTAGGTGTGCCGGGTGTTCTGCTATGACCGGGCCTGGATCTCTCGGTTCAGGCCGTCGAATAGCTCTTCCAGGTTGCGCGGGTTCTGGCCCAAGTCTCCCTTGCCGACGCGCGAGGCGCTTGTGAACTCAGCCTGCGACCCGCTTTGCGCGGCTTCGACTACGACCGTGACGTCGTCCTTGAAACGGAAGAAGCGCGTGGTGCGCACGGCGGTAACCTCCCGTTCGTTGCGAGATGCGACCTCCCATCGGGACAGCCTCTCGATGACCCCGAGCACGGCTACCAGCAGCGCCTCCGGCGGCACGTCGTACGCGCGGACGGCTCTGGCGGAGTTGGCTGAAGGACGCTCGATCTCACCCACGATACCCCCATTCTAGCCCACAGCCACAAGCTAACAGCTAAAGGCTAATAGCTAACAGCGCAATCTGCCGCAGCAAATTGCCTTAAGATGCTCCCGTGAGGTTGACCGTCGAGATGCTCGAGGCTTGTTACCGGGCCGGCGCTTTTCCTATGGCCGACGAGTACGGGCGCATAGAGTTCTACCGCTCCGACCCGCGTAGCGTCCTGGAGTTCGGGGACCTGCGCGTCTCTAGGTCTCTTGCGCGTGTGATCCGGAAGGGAACCCACGAGGTGCGGGTGGACGAGGACTTCGAGGGTGTGGTGCGGGCGTGCGCGGACAGGGAGGAGACCTGGATCAGCGCCGAGATAGTCGCCGCCTACACGCGCCTGCACCGCGCCGGCAAGGCCCACAGCGTCGAGGCTTACAGGGAAGGCGAACTCGTCGGGGGACTCTACGGCGTCGCTTTAGGCGGCGCGTTTATGGGGGAGTCGATGTTCTCCCGCGCCAGGGACGCCTCCAAGGTCTGTCTCGTCTACCTCGTGGGGCGGTTGGTGGAGCGCGGGTACGTGCTGCTGGACTGCCAGATACAGAACGACCACCTCGCCAGCCTCGGGGCGAAGGAGATACCGGCGTGGGAGTACGACCGGCGCCTGGACCGGGCTCTGCGTCTGGAGCGGAGCTTCGTCTAAACCGAACCTCGCGCCGGGTGTGATCTGACACCCCCGCGCCCCCGTATGTTGGTAGAATACGCTGATCGCAAACCTAACAATGTGGAGTGAGGGCCTTGGGATCCAACCCGGAACGCCGCGGCGTCTCGAATGCTCGTGCCGTTGGCCAGATGCATGCAGGCCGCAGGTCTTTCGTCGCGCTGTTCTTCGCCTTTGCCGTAGCCCTGGCGGCGGTGTGGGCCGCCGCCAGCGCCGACGCGGCGGTCCTGCGGGGTTTCAGCCAGTCTAAGGTAGCCGGCGGGCTCAACGATCCGACGGCCATGACCGTAGCTCCGGATGGCAGGATCCTGGTGGCCCAGCAGGGCGGCAACCTGCGCGTCGTCCGCAACGGCCGGCTGCTGGCGAGGCCGTTCGCAAGGCTGAACGTGGACTCGCGGGGCGAGCGCGGCCTGCTGGGGGTGACGCTCGACCCTGATTTCTCGACCAACCGCTACGTCTACGTCTACCACACGGTGCGCGGCCCCAACGCGCACAATCGCGTCAGCCGGTTCACGGCCAACGGCGACCGCGCGGCGGCCGGGAGCCAGCGCACGATCTTCGACCTCGACAACCTGAGTTCGCGCACCAACCACAGCGGCGGGTCGCTAGGCTTCGGGCGGGACGGCAAGCTCTACGTCGCCGTGGGCGAGAACGGCAGCGCGTCCAACGCCCAGACCTTGAACAACCTCAAGGGCAAGATGCTGCGCATCAACAAGGACGGCACCATCCCCACCGACAACCCGTTCTACTCGCGCGCCGCGGGGAAGAACCGCGCCATCTGGGCGCTGGGCCTGCGCAACCCGTTCTCTTTCGCCGTCCAACGTGGGGATGGCAGGATCTTCATAAACGACGTCGGCGGGAAGGCCTGGGAGGAGATCAACCGCGGCCAGGCGGGCGCCAACTATGGCTGGCCGCGCCGCGAGGGGCCCGGCACCTCCGCGCGTTTTCAGGGCCCGGTCTTCGCCTACCGGCACGGCGAGACCCGCACGACGGGCTGCGCCATCACGGGGGGGAGCTTCTACTCTCCCGCCCAGCGGCAGTTCCCCCGGGCCTACGCGGGCGACTACTTCTTCGCGGACTTCTGTAACGGCTGGATCCGCAAACGCGACGCGGGCACCGGCCGCGTCACGTCGTTCGCGACCACGGCCTCCAGGGTGGTGGACCTGGACGTGGGATCTGCCGGCGCGCTCTACTACCTCTCCCGCGACACGGGCTCCATCAACGTAATAAGGTACAAAGCCGGGCGTTAGCCCAGAAGGAGAAACCAGATGCGAAGCAAGCCGATGACACCTGCGTCAACGTCCGTATCGGCAGACCGCCCGAGGTTGGGCGTACTCCACGCCCTCGTCCTGGGGGTCGCCGCGTTGATAGCCGTGGGGGCGCTCGCGGCGTACGCGGCGCCGGCCAAAAGCCAGACCGCGCAGGCCGCGATCCCTGCCGGCTTCGCCCGGGAAGAGGTCGCCACCGGCATCGACGGTCCCACCACGATGGCGTTCGCCCCCGACGGCAGGATCTTCGTGGCCGAGAAGACGGGCGCACTGAGGGTGGTAAAGAAGAACGGCCAGAACGACTACGAGTTGCTGCCCGAACCGTTCGCGAAGGTGAACGTCGATTCGGGCGGTGAGCGTGGCCTGTTGGGTGTCGCCATCGACCCCGCCTTCGAATCGGGCAGCCCCTTTGTCTACGTCTACTACACGGTGCCCGCGAACGGCTCCCGTCCGGCCTACAATCGCATCGTTCGCTTCAGGGCCTCCGATACCAACCCCGACGTTGCGGCGGCGGGCAGCGCCAGGGTCATCTTCAGCCTGGACTTTCTGGACAGCGTTGCCAGAAACCACAACGGCGGCGCGATGAACTTCGGCCGGGAGGGCAAGCTCTTTGTGGCCGTCGGTGACAACGCCCAGCGCGAGGAAACGCGGAGGAACTCGCAGACCTTCAACACGCTCTTGGGCAAGATGCTGCGCATCAACAAGGACGGGTCCATCCCCACCGACAACCCGTTCTACAAGACGACCGCCGGCAGGAACAAGGCGATCTGGGCCCGGGGTTTGCGCAACCCTTACACCTTCGACATTCAGCCCAGCACCGGCAAGATCTACATCAACGACGTGGGCGCCGGGGAGTGGGAGGAGATCAACCGGGGCCTGCCGGGCGCGAACTACGGTTGGCCGTACTACGAAGGTCCGTTCCCTGTGCCGGGATACAGTGGCTCCCCCGCGATAAACCACACCAGGCCGATCTTTGCCTACAGGCACGGCGACAACAACACCAACGGGTGCGCGATCACGGGTGGCGCGTTCTACACCGGGGGCACCGATCCGTCGTTCCCGAGCTCCTACAACGCGGACTACTTTTACGCCGACTTCTGCAAAGGTTACATCCGGCGCTACGATCCCAACACCGACAGGTCGATCGCGTTCGTGTCGGGCCTGAACTTCCCGGTGGACCTGGAGGTTGGACCGGACGGGAGCCTCTACTACCTCGAACGTGGTGGCGCAAACTCGCTCTCCAGGATCTCCTACACGGGCTGACCGGGTGCCGGGGTCATTGGGGGTGCGTGGTAAGCTAGCCCCATGGCTAACAGATACGTCAAATTGGATTGGAAGCCGGCGCTCGAGCGTCCCGTGCTCGTCGCCGGCTTCAGCGGATGGAACGACGCGGCCGAGGCATCCAGCCTCGCGGTGAGCACGCTGAACGACGCCTGGGAGGCGCGGCGGTTCGGGGCCTTCGACGCCGAGGAGTTCATGGACTACCAGTCCACGCGGCCCCAGATCACGCTAAAAGACGGTGTTACCCGCACGATAGAGTGGCCCGAGAACACCCTGAGCGCCACCGCGCCAGCCCTGAACGCCCTCAACGGCCGCGGCGCCGTCCTCCTCTCCGGCCCCGAACCCAACTTCCGCTGGCGCTCCTTCTGCGAGGCCGTCGCGGAGACCGCGAAGGACCTCGGCGCCGAGATGGTGGTCACGATGGGCGCCCTGCTCGCCGACGTGCCGCACTCGCGCCCGGTCTCCGTGGCCGCCAACTCCCAAGACCCGGTCCTCGTCGAGAACCTGAGCCTCTCGGCCTCCCGCTACGAGGGCCCGACCGGCATCACCGGCGTCCTCCACCGCGTCTGCGCCGAGGCCGGCCTGCCCGCCGTCAGCTTCTGGGCCTCGGTGCCGCACTACCTGCCGGCCGTGCCATCAGCGCCCGCGGCCCTCGCTCTGCTCCAGAACTTCTCCGCCCTGCTCGACACAGACGTGGACACCTCGGACCTCGAAGAGAGCGCCGACAGCTACCAGGAGCAGGTCTCAGTCGCCGTCTCCCAGGACTCGGACCTCTCCTCCTACGTCCAGATGCTCGAAGAACGCTTCGACTCCCAAGCCGAAGGCGACCCCCGCGACCTGCCCACCGGCGACGACCTCGCCCAGGAACTCGAAGGCTTCCTCCGCGACCGACCCCAGGAAGACCCGCCGGAATAACGATCCACGGAGGGCAAGATAACGATGGCCGAGCTAGGCTTGACCGTTCAGTAGATCACGGCCAGAACGAAGAGGACGACGCTCGCGAGGCCCAGAACACCCTGCGCCACGGCGGCGATCAAGTAGCCGACGAACACGCCGCCCGCGGCGCGCCCCGTACGCCTCCAGTCTCCCCGCTCGGAGCGCGCCGGCTGGACCCGGGGTTGCTCGGCGTTGGGATCTGATGCTCCCTGCCTGCGCCGTCTGAGGTACTCGCCGAGGAAGACGCCGCCCACGGAGCCGAGGATGAGGCCGAAGAGCGCCCCTATGCCCAGGAACAACGCGCCGACCAGGGCCCCCACGAGGCCCCCGACGGCGCCGCCCGCGGTGCCCCAGTTGCTCGCACCGAACCTGCGCGCCCCGTACGCCGTGCCGATAAAATCCGCGACGAAAGCCAGGGCGGTGAAGATGCCGAGGACGACGAGCACCGTCGCGCCGACCACCTCGAAGTCCGTCAGGTAGGAGTAGACGAGGGCGGAGACGAAGATCAGGGCAACGCCGGGAAGGGCGGGGAGCACGCTTCCGAGCAGGCCGACGAACATCGCGACCAGGGTAACGACGAGCAGCGTTCCTTCGGGGAGATCCGGCATCAGGAGATCACGGGCAGCGACTTCTTGCCCTTCTTCAGGGCGGCGTTGAGGCTGCCGGATTTGTAGCCGGCCAGATCCAGGGTGACGTAGAGGAAGCCGGCGTCGAGCAACTCGGCGGAGATCTCCTCTCGCATCGCGAAGGCCCGCTCCAGTTCCTGCGGACCGACTTCTAAGCGCGCGATCTCGCCGTGGTGCCTGACGCGGACCTGCCTGAAGCCCTCCCGGCGCAAAAACTCCTCGGCGCGCGCGACCTGGGCGAGCTTCTCGGGCGTGATCTCCTGCCCGTAGGGGAACCGGCTGGAGAGGCACGCGAGCGCCGGCTTGTCCCAGCTCGGCAGCCCGAGACGCTTCGCGAGGTCCCTGACCTCGGCTTTGGTCACCCCGGCGAGGGAGAGCGGCGAGACGACCCCCAGCTCCTTCGCCGCCTTCCTGCCAGGCCTGTAATCTCCCTCGTCGTCCTTGTTGGCGCCGTCGACGACGCAGGCGTAGCCCTTCTCTTCGGCCAGCTTCGCGAGGTCGGAGTAGAGCGTGCTCTTGCAGAAGTAGCAGCGGTTGGTCGGGTTGGAGGCGTAGTTGGGGTCGTCGAGCTCCCGGGTGTTTACGACTAGGTGTTCGACGCCCAGCGACCGCGCGAAGTCCCGCGCGAGGCCCAGCTCCGACGGCAGGTAGGTCTCGTTGTTGGAGGTTACGGCCAGCACCCTGCCCTCCGGCAGCGCCCTGGCGGCGACGGCGAGGGCCAGCGACGAGTCAACCCCGCCGGAGAAGGCGACCAGCGCACTCCCGTGCCCGGCGACGATGGACTCTAGTTCGAGGAGCCTATGATCCAAAGGATCGGCTGAGACGCTTTGCACTCCTATCACCCCTCTAATCGTTGGCCCGCGCGGAGAGCCACTCGATGACCCGCTCCGCGCTCTCGTCCGGTGGAAAGACGGGGTAGAAGACCTTCTCGATCCTGCCGTCTTTCAGGATCATGGTCAGCCTCTTGGTCAACACCGCGCCATCGACCTCGAAGGCCGGTAGGCCCAGCGAGGTAACGAAGGCGAGGTGCTCGTCGCTTAGCAGCTCGAACGTCAGGCGCAGCCGCCCGACCGCCTCGCGCTGGTACCCCGTGTCCTGCGTGCTGAGGCCGAAGACGCGGGCACCGAGCGCGCGCAGTTCTTCGTGGTGGTCCCGGAACGAGCACGACTGCGGGGTACACCCGCGCGCGCCCAGAATGTCGTCCCACCCGGCGGGGAGGTCCCGGTCCGGCCTGCCCGTCATCGGGTAGCAGTAGACGACCGTTTTCCCAGGGAGATCCGAGAGGTCCACCCGCCCGCCCTCCGTGGACGGCAGAGGGACGGAGGGGATGCGCTTGCCGGTCAGGTGGTCGGCGGCGCCGTCGTCCGTGGGGACTGGCAGGCCCTCGGGCAGGTCCTGGAGGTTCGGCGGTTCGGCCACGCTTACGTGCGCTCCAGCACGACGGCGGCGTTGTGGCCGCCGACGCCCAGGTTGGCGCAGAGGGCCGCTTCCAGGTCCGGGGCCTCGCGCGGCTCGTCCACGACGTAGTCCAACTCGGCGCAGCCTTCGGCCAAAGAGTCCAGGTTGCGCATGGGGGGGACGGTCTTCTCTTGCAGGGCCAGGGCGCAGATGGCCGTCTCGATGGCGCCGGAGGCGCCGAGGGAGTGGCCGAGGGTGGACTTCGTCGCCGAGACCATCGCGTTCGGGTTGATGTCGGCCATCGCGCGGGACTCGGGGCCGTCGCCGGCGACCGTGCCCGTGCCGTGGGGGTTGATGTACCCGATCTTCCCTTCCGCGACGCCGGAGGCCTTGACCGCCAGGCGCATGGCCCTCAGGATGCCGCGGCCCTTGGGGTCAGGGTCGGTGAGGTTGTGGGCGTCCGTGCTGCGGCCCACGCCGGTGATCTTCGCGTAAGGCTCCGAGCTCCGGCGCCCGACAGATGCGGCGCTCTCCAGCACCATCACGGCGGCGCCCTCGCCTATCAGAAAGCCCGAGTGGTTCGAGTCGTAGGGGCGGCAGGCGCCCTCGGGGTCGTCGTTGCGGCGGCTCATGGCGCGCATCGCTATAAAGCCGGCGACGATCACCGGGGCGATGGCGGCCTCGGTGGCGCCGCAGAGGACCACGTCGGCGTCGCCGCGACGGATCAGGTCGTATCCCAAAGCCATCATGTCCGTCCCGCAGGTGCAGGCTAAAGCGCCGGTTATAGAGGGCCCCTGCACGCCGAGCTGGATGCCGACGTGGGCGGCGGCGGAGTTGGGCATGATCTTGGTGACCGAGAACGGGTTGACCCGTGATGGACCCTTGGAATCTATCTGGGCCTGGGTCGTCTCCATGCTGGTGACGCCGCCGATGCCGCTGCCGAGGATGAGGCCGACCCGCTCGGGGTTGCCTTCCAACTCGTCCCACGCGCCGGCGTCTTCGAGGGCGAGCTTGGCGGAGGCGAGGCCCATCTGGGCGAAGCGGTCGGTGCGGGCGGCGACCTTGCGCTCCATGAAGTCCGTCGGCTCGAAGCCGTCGCACTCGGCGGCGATCCTGACGTCGAAACCTTCGGGGTCGAACAGGGAGATGGGCCCGGCCCCGCTCCTGTTGGCGAGCAGCGAGCCCCAGAACTCTTTCCGGCCCACCCCGACGGGGCTGACCACCCCGATCCCCGTTATGTAAGCCTCCGGGCGTCCGCCGTCCATCTCGCCCCCCGTGGATGTATCGCAAGAACTTGTAAGGTCACCCGCATCTTAGCACCGTCGGTCCCCGATGAGGCGCGAACGGCGGCCCGCGGGCGGCGGTAGCGCCCAACACGTGGGCGAAGAGAGCCTGTGCTATAAACGGGAAAGCGCGATGGGAAGGAGCACCCGCTGGCGTCCGTGATCTTCTACTCCGCCGCAGCATTGTTCGGGGCGAACTTCGTCCTCGGCCTGCTGGTGCAGTTCGGCATCGTAGACACAAAGCCCTTCCGGTGGCTGCACCACGCCCTGTTCTTCGCCGTCTTCGTCTCGGCGGCCCTGGCGGTCGCGGCGGGCTTCTGGCAGGGGGCGCCATACCGATGGGCGCTGCTGCCGGTGCTCGTCCTGTACGCCGTCCTGCCGCGGGTGCGGGCCGGGACGGCCGGGGACGCGGCGCTCGGCGGGGCCGCGATGGTCTTCTACGTCGCGGGGCTCTCTCTCGCGATCTGACTCCGCCCGTCCCGTGTGAGCGCCTTGACTTTAGCTTCGGGCGTTGCGGGGTACGTTTAGTGGGGCCCCGAAGAGGACGGAACCGGCGTTCGCGCCTCCTGGTCGGGCCTACCAGCGGCAGAGAGGCGGGAGCGTTTTTTTGGGCATAGAGGCGCCGCGCGCGCCGAAGAGCGGGCGCGCCAAGAGAGGTCAGGGGCCGGGCGGGTCCCGACG
>CAXTDD010000062.1:0-8769 GCA_964242955.1 uncultured Rubrobacteraceae bacterium
TCCTCGACGGCGTCCGTCAGCGACTCGATAAAGTAAGACCCGGCCAGGGGGTCGGCCGTGTCGGTCAGGCCAGCCTCGTTCGCCAGGATCTGCTGCGTGCGGAGCGCAATGCGCGCGCTGCGCTCGGTCGGGAGCGCCAGCGCCTCATCAAAAGCGTTGGTGTGCAGGCTCTGGGTGCCGCCGAGGACGGCGGACATCGCCTGCACGGTGGTGCGCACGATGTTGTTCTCCGCCTGCTGGGCCGTCAGGGAGGAGCCGGCGGTCTGGGTGTGGAAGCGCAGCTTGAGGCTCCGCTCGTCGGTGGCGCCGAAACGGTCCTGCATGATCCTGGCCCACATCCTGCGGGCGGCCCTGTACTTGGCGATCTCCTGGAACAGGTCGTTGTGGGCGTTGAAGAAGAAGGAGAGCCTGGGGGCGAACTCGTCCACGTCGAGCCCCGCGCTGGTGGCGGCCTCGACGTAGGCTATGGCGTTCGCGAGGGTGAAGGCGAGCTCCTGGACGGCGGTGCTGCCCGCCTCCCTTATGTGGTAGCCGGAGATGGAGATGGTGTTCCAGCGCGGGAGCTCTTTGGCGCAGTAGGCGAAGAGGTCGGTGGTGATCCTCATCGAGGGCGAGGGCGGGTGGATGTAGGTCCCGCGCGCCAGGTACTCCTTGAGGACGTCGTTCTGCGTGGTGCCGGTGACGTCTTCAGGCTTCGCCCCCTGCTCCTCGGCCACGAGCGAGTAGAGGAGCAGGAGCGTCGAGGCGGTGGCGTTTATCGTCATCGAGGTCGAGACGTCTTTGAGGGGGATGCCGTCGAAGAGCTCGCGCATGTCGAGCAGGGAGTCTATGGCGACCCCGACCTTGCCGACCTCGCCGAGCGAGAGCTGGTGGTCGGAGTCGCGGCCCATCTGGGTCGGGAGGTCGAAGGCGACGGAGAGGCCGGTCTGGCCGTTCGCGGTGAGGTATTTGAAGCGGGCGTTGGTCTCTTTGGCGGTGCCGAACCCGGCGTACTGGCGCATGGTCCAGGGACGGCCGCGGTACATCGAGGGGTATGGCCCCCGGGTGTAGGGGTACTCGCCCGGGTCCGCGAGCTTCTCCGGGTAGTCGAAGCCTTCGAGGTCGGGGGGGCCGTAGAGCGGCTTCACCTCGATGCCGGACTCCGTGCGGCGTTCGTCGCGGTGTTTCTCGACAGCCATCTCGCGTCCCTCCGGTTAGCCTTGCCTGCCGGGCAATTCTACAAGCTCGGTCAGGACGCCGAACGCCCCCTTCGGGTGCAAGAACGCCATTCTGGCACCGCCGGCCCCGATCCTGGGCGACTCGTCGATGAGCTCGACGCCGTTGCCCTTGAGCTCGGCCAGGGCTTCTTCGAGGTCTTCCACCTCGAAGGCGACGTGGTGGAACCCCTCGCCGTGCTTCGCGAGGAACTTGCCCACGGGGGAGTCGGGGCGGGTCGGTTGGACGAGCTCGATCTCCGAGTCGCCCACGCGGAACATCGTGGCCACGATGCCCTGTTCCTCCACGACCTCCCTCTCCGACGGCTCGACGCCGAAGTTCTCCTCGTAGAAGCGGGACGCGGCCTCGATATCCTCGACGGCGTAGCCCAGGTGGTAGATCCTGCCGAGCAACCCTCTCCCTCCCGTAGCGGTCACGCGAATTCTAGAACACGGTCGCGGGCGGGGCCGTGGGCTAGAATCATCCGGAACAGCAGGCTGGCGCGAGGAGGGCGGCATGGCGCGGGGCGTACTCGGCAAGATCGAAGAGCTATCCCAGGAGCGCGAGAGGCTCCAGGCCCGCGAAGGCGCGCACCACGCCGAAGCCGGCGACCGCGCCAGGATCGGCCAGATAGACCACGACCTGCAGGTGCTCTGGGACCTCCGCCGCCGCGAGCTGGCCGGCGAGACCGTCAACCTCCAGGCAGACTACTACGACCGTTACACCGTCGACCCCGGCGACGACGCCCCCGGCCGCTGAGACGGACCGCTTCGCGATCCTCAGCAGTTAGCCATTAGCCCGCTCCGGCCTGCGGCCTCCGCTCTTAGCTTGTCTCCAACTGCTAACGGCCAACTGCTAACGGCTAAAAGCTAAAAACCCAGCCTCGTGTTGATATCGGACCACTCCGCGGAAGCGGAAGCGCGACTGACGATCTTTTTCAGTTCCAGAATGTCGTCCTCGTGGAATACCTGGCGTTTCGCGTCGGGGACGAACTTCATCACGCGTCCGTCCGAGTAGCGGATCACGACCGTCGTGACGCCGGCGCCGTCTCTGCCCCAGTTGTGTTTTCCCTCGCGCACTATGCCGTGCATGGCGGCCTCCTTAGGTGACGTTCCTGCGGGCATCGTGGGCCGCCGTGTCGAGGCCGACCGCCATCATGTGCAACTCGTAGGACCCGAACTCTTCCCTGATCCTGGGCCGGAACACGAACGAGTCGCCGTTGTCGAACTCGAGCACGAACTCCTTCACGCCCTTCGGGTCTATCCCCACGTCCGAGATGTCGAGCGGGCTGCCCCGCCACTCCTTGTTCTCCTCCTGCAAACCCGCTCCTCTCTCACCGAACTCCGCCAGCGAATTATAGGCGGCATGTTACCAGCACGGAAGCTAGAAGGGCCACAGGGGCGCGGCGGCGACCAGCAGCGGCGCGAACAGGAGGGCCGGGAGCATGTTCGCCACCCGCACCTGCTTCAAGTCCAGGAGGCCAAGGCCGAGGCCCACGATGAGCACGCCGCCGGTCGCGGTGGCCGCGGAGATCATGGCGTCCGTGACGAAAGGCTCCAGAAACCCGGCCCCCAGCGTCAGCGCCCCCTGTACGACGAGGATGGACCCCGCCGACAGCAGCACACCCCACCCGAGCACCGAGGCGAACGTGAGCGCCGCGAAGAAGTCCAGGCCGCTCTTGAGGGCGAGCAGGCCGAAGTCGCCCCGCAGCCCGTCCTCCAGGGAGCCGATCACGGTCAGAGGTCCCACGCAGAACAGCAAACTGGTCGTCACGAAAGCCCGGCTCACCGAGCTCTCCCCCCTCGAAAACCGCTTCTCCAGGTAATCTCCCAGCCACTTCAGCGCGTCCTCTATGCCCAGCAACTCTCCCACGACCAAACCGAGCACCACGCTAACGAGCGGAACGAGGGCGTTGTCGAACTCCAGGAAGTTGGCGACGCCAACGAGCAGCGTCACGATGCCGATGGCCTGCATGGCCGTCACGCGCATCATCTCCGGCAGCCTCGCCCCGGCGAGCGTGCCGATACCCCCTCCGACCAGAACGGCGGCAACGTTTATGGCGGTTCCGAGGCCCAAGACAGGCCAGAGTATAGGGTTTGCGTCGCCCGGGTGCGAAGCGGAAGTCTGCGGTCAGAAAGGGGAGGCGTGCCCTCTGTATAATTCGGCCCGTCATGGCGGGCTTCGCGGGAGTCTGAGACTTTGGATCTCTACGAGTATCAGGGCAAAGAGTTGTTGAGAAACCACGGCCTGGAGACGCTCCCTGGCATCGTGGCCGGGACACCGGAGGAGGCCGGTCGGGCGGCCGAGACGCTCGGGGGGACGGTCGCGATCAAGGCCCAGGTCCTCGTCGGCGGGCGCGGCAAGGCCGGCGGCATCAAGGTGGTCCAGGGCGCCAGGGAGGCCGAGGAGGCGGCGAACAACATCCTCGGGATGGATATTCGCGGGCACACGGTCCGACGGGTCTACGTCGAGGGCGGCGCTGACATAGATCGAGAGTTTTATCTCTCGATCACCGTGGATCGGGCGGCGAAGAAGCCGCTTATTCTTTTCTCCACAGAGGGCGGCGTGGACATCGAGGAGGTCGCGGAGACCAAGCCCGCGGCCATCGTGCGGACGCACGTGGACCCGCTGCTCGGTTTGCTGCCGTACCAGGTGCGCGAGATCACCTTCGCCGCCGGGCTCTCGGGGGACGCGGCGAAGGGCGTCGGGCGGACGCTCACCAATTTGTACGAGGCATTCAAGGCGCTCGACGCCAGTCTGGTGGAGATCAACCCGCTGGTGGTGACGAAGGACGGGCACGTCCTGACGCTGGACTCTAAGGTCACGGTGGACGACTCCAGCCTGTACCGGCACAAGGACATCGCGGAGTTGCACGACGTGGAGGCCGCCGACCCGCAGGAGCAACGGGCGCAGGAGGTTGGCCTCCAGTACGTGAAGCTCGGTGGAAACGTGGGCATTCTGGGCAACGGTGCGGGGCTCGTGATGAGCACGCTCGACGTGGTGGCCCAGGCAGGGGGCGAGCCGGCGAACTTCTGCGACGTGGGCGGCGGGGCCGACGCGGAGAAGATCTCGACGGCGCTGGACATCGTCACGTCCAACGAGCAGGTCGAGAGCGTGCTGTTCAACATTTTCGGCGGCATAACGCGCGGGGACGAGGTGGCCCGCGGCCTGCTGTCGGCCATCGAGCGGACCGGGATCGAGCTCCCCATCGTGGTCCGGTTGGACGGGACGAACGCCGAGGAGGGCCGCCGCATCCTGGCGGATAACACCCCGGATAACGTACACACCGAGGAGACGATGCTCGACGCGGCCCGCAGGGCCGTGGAGCTCGCTAAGAACGGGGGCCGGTAACCTATGGCGATACTCGTGGACGAAGGTACCCGTCTGCTGGTCCAGGGCATCACGGGGCGCGAAGGCGCCTTCCACACGGGCAGGATGCTGGAGAGCGGCACGCAGGTCGTCGCCGGCGTGACGCCCGGCAAGGGCGGCCAGAAGCACGACGGGGTGCCCGTCTTCGACACCGTTCACGCCGCGGCCGGGGAGACCGGGGCGAACGCCAGCGTGATCTTCGTCCCCCCGCCGTTCGCGGCCGACGCCATCTTCGAGTCGCTGGACTCGGGGATGGGCACCGTCTGCTGCATAACGGAGGGCATCCCGGTCCACGACATGATGCGCGTGGCCGACTACATAGGGACCAAGGACGCGACGCTCATCGGTCCCAACTGCCCCGGCGTGCTCTCGCCGGGCAAGGCCAACGTCTCGATCATGCCGCGCGAGATATTTGCCCCCGGCAACGTGGGCGTGGTCTCCAGGAGCGGGACGCTGACGTACCAGGTCGTCAACGAGCTCACCCAGCGGGGCATCGGGCAGAGCTCGGCCGTCGGCATCGGGGGCGACCCCATCATCGGCACGGACTTTATCGAGATCTTGGGCAAGTTCGAGGAGGACCGGGAGACCGACTGCGTCGTGATGATCGGGGAGATCGGGGGCAACGCCGAGCAGCTCGCCGCCGGGTTCGTGCAGCGGGAGATGAAGACCCCCGTCGTCGCCTACATCGCCGGCTTCACGGCGCCGGAGGGCAAGACGATGGGCCACGCGGGCGCCATCGTCTCCGGCGGCGAGAGCACCGCTGAGGCCAAGAGCGAGGCCCTGCGGCGGGCCGGCATCCGGGCGGCGACCAACCCGTCGGAGGTCGCCGAGCTCGTGGCAGAGGCGCTCGGCGGCCAGGGATAGGCGATGAGGTTCGGAGGGTCGGGTTGGAAGCCCAACAACCGGCGGAGCCGGCGGCAGAACCGCGCGCCCCAGCAGTCCACGGAGAAAGGGGCCGACCGGACCCTCATCGTCGTCCTCGTTCTCTTCGTCCTCATCGCCTTTGGCCTCGTGCTGTTGGTGGGTTTTCTCGGCACTTGAGCCGGGGTCGCCGGGTGCCGTGCTAGACTCTCTTCTGGCTCGGGTGAGACCGGGATCTTATGGCCAAGACTACGCCTCCATCCGCGCGTTCCGGCAACCGGCTCTCCCGGTGGTTGCTGGAGCACCGCGTAGACCAGGGCGCGGGGCCCGAGGCCAAGGAGGGCGAAGAGCAGCATCCCTGGTGGCAGGTGGTCTGCCTGACCGGCGTCGACTACTTCTCCACCCTCGGCTACATACCGGGCATCGCGCTCGCCTCGGCGGGGCTACTCTCGCCCTTCGCCACGCTCTTCATCGTGCTGCTCACGCTGCTCGGGGCGCTTCCGATGTACCGCAAGGTGGCCGCGCAGAGCCCGCACGGGCAGGGCTCGATCGCGATGCTCGAGCGGCTGCTCTCGTTCTGGAAGGGCAAGATCTTCGTCCTCTGCCTGCTCGGCTTCGTGGCGACCGGCTGGGTCGTGACGATCACGCTCTCCGCGGCCGACGCCACCGCCCACGTCGTCGAGAACCCGTTCTGGCCCGAGTCTCTGGCCGACCAGGAGGTCGCGATCACGCTGTTCCTGCTGGCCGTGCTCGGGGCGGTCTTCCTGAGGGGATTCCGGGAAGCCATCGGCATCGCCGTGGTGGTCACCGTCGCGTTTTTGGCCGTGAACCTCGTGGTGGTCGTGGTCGGCTTCTACGAGATCTTCACGCACCCTGAGAGCCTCGCGAGCTGGCAGGAGACGCTCTTCGCGGACTTCGGCAACCCGTTCCTCATCCTGGGCGCGTCCCTGATCGTGTTCCCCCAGCTCGCCCTCGGCCTCTCGGGCTTCGAGACGGGTGTCGGCATGATGCCGCTCGTGCGGGGCAACCCCGGCGAGAGCCTCGACCGGCCGGTGGGACGCATCCGCAACACGCGCAAGATGCTCACCACCGCGGCGCTCATCATGAGCTTCTACCTCATCACGACCTCCATCGTCACCACGATGCTGATCCCGCTCGAGGCGGCACGCAGCGGCGAGGCCGAGGGACGGGCGCTCGCGTACGTCGCTCATGAGCAGTTGGGGGACGTCTTCGGCACTATCTACGACGTGAGCACGATCTCCATCCTCTGGTTCGCCGGAGCGTCGGCGATGGCCGGGCTGCTCAACATCGTGCCCCGCTACCTGCCGCGCTACGGGATGGCGCCCGAGTGGGCGCGGGCCGTCAGGCCGCTGGTGCTGGTCTACATCCTGATCTCGGCGGTCGTCACGGTCGCCTTCTCGGCCGATGTCGGCTCGCAGGCCGGCGCCTACGCGACCGGCGTCCTGGTGATGATGTCCTCTGCAGCCATCGCGGTCACCCTTGCGTCGTGGCGCGGCGGTTCGAGGGGCATCGCCGTCTTCTTCGGGCTCGTCACCGCCGTCTTTCTGTACGCCACCGTGCAGAACATCTGGCAGCGGCCCGACGGGCTGACCATCGCGCTGTTCTTTATAGCGGCGATCGTGGTGGTGTCCCTGATCTCACGGGTCCAGCGCTCCACGGAGCTTCGCCAGGAGAGGATAGACATAGACAAGGCCGCCCAGAGGTTCATCCGGGAGGCGGCCGGACGGGGGGACGACATCCACATCGTCGCCCACAGGCGCCGCACCGGCAACGACCCGGCCGAGTACGCCCGCAAAGAGCGCGAGCAGCGCGAGGACAACCACATTCCAGAGGGACAGACGATCCTGTTCCTGGAGGTGGACGTGGAGGACGCTTCGGAGTTCACCGACGTGCTGGAGGTGAGGGGCGTCGAGATCGGGGGCCACAAGGTGCTCCGGTCGGTCAGCTCCGTCGTGCCGAACGCCATCGCCGCACTCCTGCTGCACCTGCGGGACACGACGGGCAAGACGCCGCACTGCTACTTCGGCTGGACCGAGGGGAACCCGATCGTGTACCTGATCCGCTTCATCCTCTTCGGCGAGGGCGACACCGCCCCGGTCACCCACGAGGTCTTGAGGGAGGCGGAGCCCGAGGCCTCGCGGCGGCCCCTGATCCACGTCGGCGGCCGGTGAGCCGGCAGTTCCTCGTCATAGGCCTGGGCAGGCTCGGCATCGGTATGCTCAGGACCCTGGACTCTCTGGGCCACGACGTGCTCGCCATCGACCTGCGGGAGGACCTGATCCAGGACCTCGCCGAAGAGCTGCCGAACGCCCACCTGGTCTCCGCGGACGCCACGGACGCGGACGTTCTGGCCGGCTTCAACGTCGAGGGGTTCGACGCCGCGGCGGTCCTGATCGGGGAGAACCACGTCGAGGCTGGCATCCTGGCGACGACGAACCTGAAGGACCTCGGCGTGCCGATGATCGTGAGCCGCGCCACGACCGACCTGCACGCCAGGGTGCTGGAGAAGATCGGGGCCGACCGCGTCATCCAGCCGGAGCGCGAGATGGGCGAGCAGTTGGCCCGCACCATGGCCTCCCCCGCCGTCCTAGACTACGTGGACCTGGGCGAGGACGAAGCCCTGATCGAGTCGAAAGTACCCGAAAAGTGGGCCGGCCGTTCCCTCGCCGACCTCCAACTCTCCCGCAAGATGGGCCTGACGATCGTCGCCCTCAAACCCGACGGCGGCCCCGGCATCCTCCCCCACGGCGACACCGTCCTCTCCACGGACGACGTGATAGTGGTAGGCGGCCCGAAAGAGAAGCTGCGCCGCCTGGAGGGCATGTTGTGAGGGAGCTTTTAGCCGTTAGCTTTTAGCCATTAGCCGAAAACAAGAAGTGGGTCGTCGAGAGCCCGCGGCGCCCACCTATCCAAGAGTATCCGCCTCTCCCCAAATTCACGCTTGGAGACCGGCTGCTGCATTGACCCGATAAGAAGCAACGCCTTTCAACAGAGATGCATCCGAGCAAAGAGAAGCTAAAAGCTAATGGCTAACGGCTAAAAGCTATTCCGGCAAGTCTATGATCCTTCGTCCCAGCAGGCTCTCTACGAGTTCGACGGCGAGGGCGGCGGTGCCGTTCTTTACGTCCAGGATGGGGTTTACCTCGACAACGTCCAGGGAGGTGACGACTTCGGCTTCGTTTATGAGCTCCATGACGAGGTGGGCCTCGCGGTAGGTGAGGCCGCCGCGGACGGGGGTGCCGACGCCGGGGGCTATCTCGGGGTCGACAACGTCGAGGTCGAAGGAGAGGTGGACCCGGTCGACGTGCGAGAGGTCTTTCATGG
>CAXTDD010000063.1:0-8728 GCA_964242955.1 uncultured Rubrobacteraceae bacterium
CGAGCGGGGGCCGGATGCGCGGCGAACGCTGCGCGATGCGGTCGTAGAGGGCGGCCGTCTGCCCGCCCGGCTGCCCGAAGACCCGCTCCACCCCGTACCGGGCGAGCATCTCCGCGACCATATCTCCAACGTGAGCCACTTGGCCTACCTCCTGTATGTCTCCGACGATGTCTGCGTGCTTTCCTCTGTTCCCTCCGCCAACCTCAAAGCCCGCCTCCCACCGAACGCGCGCGGTCCAGGACCCTCTCGACGAAGGCGTCGTCCCACCAGCCGAGGAAGAAGAGCAGATCAACGACGGTGAAGCGGTTGCGCATGAGGTGGCAGTTCCTGAGCGCCCAGCGGGCGGTCTGCGGGGCGGCCGGTGAACTGAGATCCCCGAAACGGGCGGGCGCCCCGGCCGCGGTCAGGGCGCCCGCCAGACGTTCGGGCGGGGCGACCATGTCCTTGAGCGCGGTCCTGTGTTGCGGCCAGTCGGCCAGGAACGCCTCGAAGTTCTCCCTGCCCGCGTTCCAGCGCTCCAGCTTCTTGGCATAGTCGCTCCAGCACTCGTCGCCCATGGCCCCCGTGGGGTCGATGCCGGCGAAGGCATCTCGCACGACCGGCTCCATCGCCCCGGGTTCCGGGAAGCAGCTCTCCAGGTCTACCGCGGCGGGGTCGAACTCGGCGAGCAACGCCTCCCAGGCGGTGGCCACGGGCACCATGGCGACCCCGACCTGGGCGCCGTGGAAGGCGAAGGGGAGGTCGTGCCGGCCGGCGTGCATGTCGAGCAGGTGGCTGACGAGGTGCTCGGCCCCGGATAGGCAGGCCGTGGTCCCGGTCACGCCGGCGGCGATCCCGCCGAGCGTGAGCGCCCGGACGAGTTGGGCCAGTGCCTCCGGGTCGTGCCGGCGCACGGCGTCGGCGCGTTCGAGGAGGCCCGGGCCGTAGTCCAACACGACGTCTATGGGCGCCGGGTGGTAGGAGTCGTCCATGCCCACGAGGGAGGCCAGGTACCAGTCGGCGGGACCCGTGTACATGGCGATGGCGTCCCCGTACCCGGCCGCGGTCATCTCCGGCGGGGCCTCGACCAGGGTGGGCAGGTCCGCGAGGAGCACGTCGGGCCAGCGGGAGGGGACGGTGCGCTTGACTCCGCTCTTGAGCAGCACCGAGACGTCGTCCGAGTAGCCGTTGACCGAGGCGGCGGTCTGCACGACCACGAGCGGGGTGTCCCCCGTCCTGGCCGTGGCGACCTTGCAGATGTCGGAGATGGTGCCGGACCCGACGGAGACCACGCAGTCGGCCCCGGCGACGGCGGCCCCGGCCTCCTCGATCGCCTCCTCGTCGGCGTGCAGCCCGTCGTGGTCGGCCCCGATCACCGCCCGGTGAACCGTAAAGTGCCCGCCAAGCATCTCCTCGACCCGCCCCTTGAGATCCTCCCCGCCGCGCGGTATCGGGGTGGCGTCCGTCACGAGCGCGACGCGGCTGTCGCTGCCGCCGGCGACCAGCCCCGATACCGACTCGACCAGAAGCCCGAGTGCCTCGGGGCCGATCTCGATCCGCTTCATGCCGATGGGCGCCAGCCGCCCTTCGGGGTCCGAGCCGGCCAACGCCTCGCGCAGACCGTCGAGGTCCGACGGGTCAACAAGCCTCTCGCTGAGAGTCAATCGCGCTTCCTTTCTGTCCGTTCGTGCCTGCCCGGGCGTTCCTCAAAGGCGCTATTCAGCGACGACGACGCGCTTCGCCCACCCGCGCGTCAGGTCCACCGCCTCCCTCCAACCGGCGTAGAGCTGCTCGCGGCGCTCCTCGGGCATCCTGGGCTCGAAGACGCGCTCCTCCTGCCAGAGCGAGGCGACCTCGTCCAGGTCTTTCCACAGACCGCTGGAGAGGCCCGCGAGGTACGCCGCGCCGGTCACCGTGGCCTCGGTGTTCTGCGGGCGTATCACGGGGATGCCCAGGATGTCCGCCTGGAACTGGCACAGGATCGGGTTCTTCGCGGCACCCCCGTCGACCCTGAGCTCCGGGAGCCCCACCTCGCCGGAGGCCAGGAGCCGGTCGATGACGTCCCTGGTCTGGTAGGCCATCGATTCGAGCCCCGCCCGAATGACGTGGAGGCGGTTGGTGCTGCTGGACATGCCCACGATGGCCGCCCGGGCGTACATGTCCCACTCGGGGGCCGCCAGCCCGGTGAAGGCGGGGACGAGGTACACGCCCTGCGTGTCCGGCACCTGGCCGCTGTACCACTCGCTGTCGGGGGCCGAGTGGATAAGCTTCAGGTCGTCGCGCAGCCACTGCATGGTCTTGCCGGAGGCGTAGATGACGCCCTCGATCTCGTAGGTGACCTCGCCGTTGACGCCCCACGCGGTGCTGGCGGTCAGGCCGTCGAGCACGATGGGCTCGGAACCGGTGTTCTGCACGAAGACGCCCGCCGTCCCGAACGTCATCTTCGCGAGCCCCTTCTCGTAGCACGCCTGGCCGAAGAGGCCGGCCTGCTGATCCCCCAGCACGCCCTGTATCGGGATCTCGGCGCCGAAGACCTGCCCGACGGTTCCGAAATCGGCGTCGGACGGGAGCACCTCCGGCAGGATGGACACCGGGATGCCGAACCCTTCGCACAACTCCTCATCCCACTTGAGATCGTGGATGTTGAACATCATGGTGCGCGCGGCGTTGGAGTAGTCGGTTACGAACCGCTCCCTGCCCGTAAGGTTCCACATGAGCCACGCGTCTATGGTGCCGGCCAACAACTCGCCGCGCCCGGCCCGCTCCCTGGCCCCCTCTACGCGCTCGAGTATCCAGGCGATCTTCGACGCGGAGTAGTACGCGTCCATTATCAGCCCGGTCTTCTCGCGGACCGCGTCGCCGAGCCCCGCCGCCGCCCAGCGCTCGACGACATCGACGGTCTGACGGGAGGCCCAGACGATCGCGTTGTAGATGGGCCTGCCGCTCTCCTTCTCCCAAACCATCGCCGTCTCGCGCTGGTTGGTGAGGCCGATCGTGCGCACGTCGCGCGGGGACAGCTTCGCCTGCGCCAACGCCCGACGGGCCGTCTCCAACTGCGCCTCGAGGATCTCCATCGGATCGTGCTCGACCCAACCGGCGTGCGGGTATTGCTGGGTCAGCTCCCGCGCGGCCTCCGCGACGATCCGGCCCTCCCCGTCGAAGATGAGCGTCCGGGCTCCACCCGTGCCCTCATCAATGCCCATCACGTACGACGTCTCCACCATAACCCTCCTTCCCTATCCCCAACCCCCGCCTGACGGCGCACCGCCCGACGAGTAAAATCCCTCGATCATAATAGTAGGCACATACGGGCGCACCGTCAAGGGTTTTGACGCAAAAACGAAGAAAACAACGAAGAAACGTGCAAGAATAAGGTTGGCATGCTGAAAGAAGAGCGACAGGGTCGGATCCTCGATATGTTGCGGGCCGAGGGGAAGCTGGTCGCGACGGACTTGAGCGTCGCGTTGGGCGTCTCGGAGGATACGGTTCGGCGGGACTTGCGCGAGTTGGCGGGGGCCGAGAAGCTCCGGCGGGTCCACGGCGGCGCGTTGCCGCGTTCGGTGGTCAGCGGCACCCACGGGATGCGCCGGCGGCAGGCGTCGGCGGGCAAGGTCGCCGTCGCGCGAAAGGCCGTGGGTCTGGTCGAGAGTGGGCAGGTGATCCTGATGGACGGCGGGACGACGGCGCTCGAGGTCGTGCGGCACCTGCCCCTGGATCTCGACGCCACGGTGGTCACCCACAGCCCCACGACCGCCGCGGCGCTGGCCGAGCATCCGGGCGTCGAGGTGATAGTCATCGGCGGGACCCTGTCCAAGGACAACATCCTGGCCGTGGGCGCCGAGACCATCGAGGCGTATTTGGGCGTCAACGCCGACCTGTGCTTGCAGGGGATCTGGAGCATCCACCCGGAGGTTGGGATCAGCCACCCCCACTTCGAGGAGACCCGGGTGAAGCGCGCGATGATCGAGAGCGCCGACCGGGTCGTGGCGCTCGCCTCGGCGGAGAAGCTCGGCACGGCCTCGGCCTTCGTCGTGGCACCCGCGACCGCGTTCACCCACCTGGTCACCGAGCGCGGCACCCCGGACGAGATCCTGGCCCCCTTCCGTAACCTCGGCCTCACGGTCCTGGAGGGCTGAGCGCGCCGAACACGAACAAACGAGAAGGAGAAGTCGATGACCGTCAAAGTCCTCGCGATCGGCGACCGCTTCATACGGAGCGACCTCATGGTCCGGGCGCTGAAGGAAGAGGTGGCCGGCGCCCTGGAGATCCCGGTCCTCGACATGCCCTGGCCCATAGAACCTTTCGGGCGAATCGCCGAGGTCGACGAGGCCTCCGGCAGCGAGGAGCAGGTCATCGAGAGGGTGGGCGACGCCGAGGTATTGTTCACCCACGTTGCCCCGGTAACCAAACGCGTGATCGAGGCGGCGGGCGCACTGAAGCTCGTGGTCTGTCCCCGCGGTGGGCCGGTCAACGTCAACGTGGAGGCGGCCTCGGAGCGCGGGATCGCCGTCTGCTACGTGCCGGGACGCAACGCCCCGGCGGTCGCGGAGTACGCCCTGGGCCTGATCCTCGCCGCCACGCGGCGCATCGGCGACGGGCACGTCTCGCTGAAGGACGGCGAGTGGAGGGGGGAGTTCTACGCCTACGAAGAATGCGGCATCGAGCTCGGGGCCTCGACCGCGGGTATCGTGGGTTTCGGGGCGGTCGGCAGCCGGGTCGGGCGTCTCCTGCGGGCGTTCGGCGCCGAGGTCCTGGTGTACGACCCTTACGTGGACGACGCGCGCATCGAGGCGTTCGGCTGCCGCGCGGTCGGGCAACTCGGCGAGTTGCTCGAAGGCTCGAAGTTCGTCACCCTCCACGCCCGCCTCACCGACGAGACGCGGCGCATGATCGGGGCCGAGGAGATATCCCGTATGCCGCAGGGCTCGGCGCTGGTAAACACCGCCCGCGGCGGCATGCTGGACTACGGAGCACTCTGCGACGCGTTGGAGTCGGGCCACCTCGGGAGCGCCGCCCTGGACGTCTACGACGAGGAACCCCCGTCCGAGGGTTCCCGGGTCCTCTCGGCACCGCGCCTGGTGCTCTCCCCGCACGTCGCGGGCGCCACGAAAGAGACCGCGCAACGGGCCATCCGCCTCGGGGCCGCCGAGGTGCGCAGGTACGTCGGAGGGGAGAGACTGGCGAACGTGTCCAACCGGAACGCGCTGAAACTCTGATGGCGGCCTGCGGTAGGATTGCTCTTCTCACAAACGGAGCTTCGGCCGCAGGTCTCAGGCATCAGGTTTCAGGAAAAGTCCGGCGAACGGCGAGCGCCATCCGTGATCCGTCGAGGAAGTGGGTCAGTGCTTGTGAGTCCCACTGTGGGCGTGCGTAAATTGAGCAGCAGTCCGGCGAAGAGCGGATGAAACCATCCGGGGATACGCGGGCAAATACAAGGGGCGGTCCGAGACGCGCCGGGGACCACGCGGGAACGCGGAGATCGACGACCTCACCCGATCTTTAGGAGACGACAAACCGTGAAGGGACTACGCATCTTGGGAGACCGCCGCGCGGAGCTGGCGACGTTGCCCCAGCCCGAGGCCCGGGCCGGGTGGGCGGTAGTGCGCTCGACGATGTCGGCGGTGTGCGGGAGCGATTTGCACGTATATCGGCAGGGCGCTGATCAGGTCGGGGACCGTTCGGAGAGGGTGGCCGGCCACGAGGCCGTCGGCATCGTCGAGCAGGTCGGTTCCGGGGAGGAGGCCCTGGTTCCGGGGACTCGCGTCGTCGTCTACCAGCACTACGGCTGCGGCAGGTGCGGCTATTGCAGGGTTGGCGAACCCATGTTCTGTCCCGATCGGCGGACGCTGGGCAACCACATCGATGGTGCCGACGCCGCGTTCGTGACCGCGCCGGCCTCGATATGCCTTCCCTTGCCCGACGACGTGGGCGACGAGGTGGGGGCCCTGATCGCCTGCAACTTCGGGACGGCTTTCTCCGGGATCGGT
Source organism: uncultured Rubrobacteraceae bacterium (assembly GCA_964242955.1). Lineage (GTDB taxonomy): Bacteria > Actinomycetota > Rubrobacteria > Rubrobacterales > Rubrobacteraceae > Rubrobacter_D. The sequence continues at coordinate 5,967 of CAXTDD010000063.1, forward strand.
AAGCTCGGGCTCGGCCCAGAGGACGTGGTCGTGGTGTTTGGTCTTGGGCCGGTCGGTTGCTGCGCGGTGGTGGTCGCGGCCGGCAACGGCGCGAACGTCGTGGCCGTCGATCCGGTCGAAGGCAGGCGAAACCTCGCCGAAGAGCTGGGGGCGGCCAGGATCATAGACCCCACAGCGTCGGACACGAAGGCAGAGATCCTGGAGTATACGCGGGGTCTGGGTGCCGAGGTGTCCGTCGACTGTTCGGGCGATCCGGGCGCGCAGTCGGAAGCGCTCGACGTCCTGAGGCCCGGGGGCAAGATGCTGGTGCTGGCCGCCACCGCCCCGTGGACCCTGGATCCCTCGCAGTTGTGGCGCAAGGGGCTCACCCTGATCGGGTCCTGGGTCTACGGTCTCGGCGAGTACGAAGGCGTGGTGCGTCTCGCACGGAAGAGGTCGGAAGCCCTGGAAAAGATCGTCACCCGCAGGTTCGGGGGCGAGGAGGCGGAGGAAGCCTTACGCGCGGCGGACAGAGGCACCGAGGGCAAGGTCGTGATGGACTGGACCCGCTGACGCCGCCAGGTTCCTCGCCGTCCCGCCGACGCCTCCATCCCGAACGGAAGCGCCGCGGCGATCATGCCTCAGGTGCGGCGCCTCTGGGGAAAGCACTGGAACGCGGGCAGGCCAGCCCGCAAAACGCTTGACCGTGCCGTTGGGGCGCCCGGAGGTACCGGAAACCGCCTTCAAATGCCCAGCGGCACCGTCCCATTGGTATCGGAGAAGAGGTCGGCGTCGCCCAACTCAAGCTCGAAGCCCGTGGACCCGGGTGCCACGGTGAAGATCGCCTGCCCCTGGTCCGTCACCCCGGGGTTGACGTTCTCGAGAAAGATGTTGCGCCCGTCCGGGATGTAGCCGAACTTGTCCGGGTCGGCCTCGTTCCTCCTGCCCTCGCTGTCCACCAGGACCATGGAGGCGGTATCGAGGGTGGCGGCTTCCTTGCCTTCGTTGGTGAACGTAAAGTTGACGACCACGAAGTCGCCCCGGATCGGCTTCTCGTAGCTGGAGGTCAACTCCGTAACGGTCTTGACGTCCTGGACGACCCAGGTGACGCCGCCGACCCGGAGCGGCTCGCCGATCTTTGCCGTCGGGTCTTTCCGCGCGTCGCCGGCCGTCTCGCCGCCACCGCCGAGCGCCGCCAGACAGCCCGCGAACCCGACGAGCATCAGCACGACGAGCACGAGGCACCCACCACCGCCGATGAGCAGCAACCTGAGCCATACACGAGGTTCGTGTACACTGCATTCGTGAGTGAATGTACGGAGAGGTTTGCGTGGTGAAGACGATAAAGAACATTACGTTGAGTGCGGACGGAGAGTTGATCGAGGCCGCGCGTGAGCGAGCGCGGGATGAGCACACGACCCTGAACGAGCAGTTCCGTTGTTGGCTGGCCGAGTATGCCAGGGGTGAGCAGCAGGCGGAGAGGGCAATGTCGGTGGTAAGGGAGTTGCGGGGGCGGGTGCGCACCGGCGGTCGTCGATTCACGCGGGAGCAGATGAATGAGCGGTGACTTTATCGACTCCAACGTTTTCGTCTACCTGTTCGACGAGACCGACGAGCACAAGCGCGGCACGGCCGAGCAGATCGTGGAGTCCGCGCTGCGGACGCACAGCGCGAGCATCAGCTACCAGGTGATCCAGGAGACCCTGAACGTATTGACCCGCAAGCTGTCGGTACCGATGACGCCGGAAGCCGCGAAGGGCTTCATGGATGAGGTGCTGGCGCCGTTGTGGAAGGTCTCGCCGAGTTCGGCTCTTTACCACAGGGCGCTCGACCTCCAGGCGCGCTACCACTATAGCTTCTACGATTCTTTGATCGTCGCCGCCGCCCTCGACGCGGGTTGCGCCCGGCTCTACAGCGAGGATTTGCAAGGCGGACAGCGGATCGAGAGCCTCACCATAGAAAACCCCTTCGAGACCGCGTAGCAACGGGTTGGTCAGGATTACCAGCGGGCCGCAGACGACATTCCGGGCAGGGGGTGTGCGAAGATACGTGCCTGGATATCCAAGCGGGGTCTAGGGGTGGATCGGCCCGGAGATACGGGTTGCCGTGCATGAAGAGGGCATAGATTGATCGAACTAAGCAGGCTCGAATCGCATCTCTGGGAGGCCGCCAACATCCTGCGCGGTCCCGTGGACGCGGCGGACTTCAAGACCTACATCTTTCCCCTGCTCTTCTTCAACGGCACCCCCATAAACAAGCGCGACCGCAACACCTTCTGGGCCTTCGGCGCGGAGGAGGACGAGGGCGGCTACATGAGCCGCTACTCGTAGGACTCCATCAGGGACAACGCCACGCTGCCGCTCCACTTCGAGGCCGTGGACGTGAGGCTCCGCATCGACCGCGGCGCCGTAGACGAGGCGTACCAGCAGATCACCGACCAGCTCGACGAGCAGGATCGCGACGACCTCGCCCGCTGCGCCGCCAGGATGGCCGTCCTGATCAAATCCCCCAAGCGCGTCCGGGCTATCTGCGAACACATCACCGACCACTACCGCCAGAAGGTCGAACCCAACGGCTTCAAGGCCCAGGTCGTAACCTTCGACCGCGAGTGCTGCGTCCTCTACAAGAAGGCCATGGACGAGCTCATTGGACCGGAAGCCTCCGCCATCGTCATGCACACCCAGGGCAGCAAGGCCGACGAGTACGCGGAGCGGAAACTCAGCAAGGACGAAGAAGAGAAGCTCCTCGACCGTTTCAGGGACCCGCTCCACCCGCTGCGGTTC
>CAXTDD010000064.1:0-8645 GCA_964242955.1 uncultured Rubrobacteraceae bacterium
GCCTCGGCAGCCGCGGCCTCGTCGTCCCGGTCCTCTTTCAGGGCGGCGCGGGCGGCGTCGAGGGCCAGGCCGGCCTCTCTCAGCAGGGCGTTCGCGGCGCGGACCTGGAGGGCCAGCTCGCCGAACTGCTGGATCACGAGCGGCTCCTCGGAGGCGCGTTCGACGCCGGACTCGCCCCACGGGCGGCTCGTCGAGTGGACGAACTCCTTGGCGTCGCGCGTGGCGGCTTCGGCTATGCCGGCGTCGATGGCGGCGTGCATGAACTGGCCGAAGGCGCCGAAGATCTCCGTCCGGTCGAAGGTGTGCCAGTGCTCGACGACGCGCTCGTAGGGCACGAAGACGTCCTCCAGGCGGACCGTGCCGCTCGCCGTGACGCGCTGCCCCATGCCCTCCCAGTCGTCGATGACCGTCAGGCCCGGCGTGTCGCGCGGCAGGTACGCGGCGTGCAGCCTCTTCTCTTCGTCGTTCGCGTAGATCGGGACCCAGTCGGCGAAGAGCGCGCCCGTGGCGTAGTTCTTGGTGCCGTTGATCCTGTATCCGCCCGGCACCCGCTCGAAGCGCGTCTGCAGGTCCAGGGCGTGCTTCGAGCCCTTCTCGGCGATGGCGTTGCCGAACCGTTTCCCGGCCAGGAGCTCCGCGTAGAAGAACTCTTGTTGCTCCGGGGAGGCCGCTTCCCTTAGCACCTCGACGAAGAAGAAGTGGTTCTGGGGGATCTGTCCGATAGAGCCGTCGGCGGCGGAGAGGGTCCTTATGACCTCGCCCAGCGTCACCGCGCCCACGTCGGCGCCACCGTGCTCCTTCGGGACCGTGATCCCGAGCAGCCCGCTGGCCGAGAGCTCCTCCATCTCGGCGGCGGGCAGGACCCGCTCCGCGTCCCGGTAAGAGTCGCCTTCCGCGAACTTCTCCGCGAGCTTCCGGACGATCTCCAGCGCTTCCTCGTCGCTCCGGACGACGTGGACGGCGGCTACCGGCTCGCTTCTTCCCGCTACGTGTACCACGTGGGCTCCGGGATCTCGTCGCGCAGCGCGAAGACGCCGACCTCGTGCAGCTTGTACGAGACGGGGTCGTGCAGCGTGTGCGTCCTGACGTTTCTCCAGAAACGGTCGAAACCGTACTTGGAGGCGGTGGCCCTGGCGCCCGTCACCTCGAAGATCCTGCCGGTGACGTCGAGCGCGACCTTGGTCGAGCGGACCTTCGCGGCGGCGATCAGGACGGCTATCTCTCCCCTGCGCCGCTCGGTGAGCGCGTCGGGATCGTCGTGGGCCTTCTGGATCTCGTCGCCGGCCCGGTCCACGAGCGCCTCGACGGCGAGAAGCTGCGAGGACATGTCCCCGTAGTTCTCCAGGATGTACGGATCGTCCACCGCCCGGTCCACCTCCGAGAAGAGCCACGGCCGCGTGTTCTCCCGCGTGTACGCCACGGCCGTCTGGAGCGCGCCCTGGGCTATCCCGAGGTAGAAGTTGATGAAGACGAGTTGGATGGAAGGGAGCGTGAGCGTGTTGTAGACGCGCTCGACGAACTTCTTGTCCACGTAGCCCAGGGCCTCGGACCAGGCCACTTTGACGTCGCGGATCTCGATGCTCCCGCTCTCGGTGAGGCGTTGGCCGATGTTGTCCCAGTCGGCGTTGCGCACCAACCCATCGACCGTCGATGGCACGATGGCGAAGACGTGGTCGTCGTCGGAACCCTCGAAGACGCCTTCGAGCACGGTCACGTCGCTGACCCGGCCACCGGTCGAGAAAGACTTGAAACCGTTAAAGGAGATCTGGTCCCCCAGGTCGCGCACCACGAGGTCCTGGTCTCGCGGGTTTACCGCCCCGCCCCAGAGCCACCTGTTCCTGGCCGACTCGGCCTCCAGCCGCTCCCACTGCTCGCGGGTGCCGGTGGTGCGTGGCAGCCAGTTCCAGAGGTAGTGGTAGCCGAGGAGCTGGCCGATGGAGCCGTCGGCTTTGGCGATCTCGCGGATGACCCGGTACGCGGTCACCCAGTTCTCGCCGCCCCCGCCGTGCTCCCGCGGCCCGAGCAAGGTAACGAGACCGGAATCTTTGAGCAGCGCGACCTCCCTGAAGGGCGCCTGGTTGGCCTGATCCCGCTCGGCGGCGTCCCGTCCCAGGACCTCGCCCACAGCCCTGGCACGGGAGATCCAGCCCTCCCTGTTCCGCGGCACCGCCAGGTTCTCCCAGGACGGCGCCACCGTCCCTATCTTCGTGTCGGTCATGGTTTCTCCTTGCCTAATGTTCTCGTTGAAACCCGACCGGGGACGAGGCTTCGTCCCCGGTCGTGGATCTTCGGTCTCTAGCTGGTGACGGCGAAAGACTTGCGGCCTTTCTTCTGGGCCGCTTCGCGCTCGCGGACGAGGGGGATGACCTTCTTGCCGAAGTCTTCGAGCTCCCAGTTGTAGTGGAGAAAGCCGGTAAGGACGACGTCGATGCCGAGGTCTTTGAGCTCCATGATCCTGTCGGCCACCTGCTCGGGGGTGCCGATGAGCCCGGTCTTGAACCCGTCGTTGTACTGGACCATGTCCTCGAAGGATGAGTCGGCCCACATCCCCTGGCCGTCTTTGGAGGACCGCCCCGCCGCCTTGGTCGCCTCGCCGAAGCCCTTGACGGCCTCGACGTCCGCGTTCTCGATAATGTCCCGCAAGACCCCGACGGCCTCTTCCTCGGTGTCGCGCACGATGACGAACCCGTTGGCGCCGAACTTGAGCTCGCCCGGGTCGCGCCCGGACTTCTCTGCCGCCGCCTTGCCGTCGGCGATGATCTCCTCAAAGCCCCTGTTGGTGTTGCCGTTCATGAACTGCACGTCGGAGACCCGGCCGAACATCTCGCGCGCGTCCTTGGAGTTGCCGCCCTGGAAGACGGGGATGCGGTGGACCGGCTTGGGCAGCATCGGGGCCTCGTCCAGGGTGTAGAAAGCGCCGTAGAAGCTGAACTCGTCCTCGTTCCACATGCCCTTGAGGACCCTGATGAACTCTTCGGAGCGGCGGTAGCGCTCGGCGTGGTCCAGCCACGGCTCGCCGTAGCCGGTGAACTCGCCCTTGAACCAGCCGCTCACCACGTTGATGGCGGTCCGGCCTTCGCTCACCACGTCCAGCGAGGCCTGCATCTTGGAGACCACGCCGGGGTGCCAGAGGCCGGGGTGGACGGCGGTTATGAGCTGGATTTTCTCGGTGTGGGCCAGGATCTGGGACGAGATCGTGAACGCCTCGATCTGGTGGTCGGCCCCGTAGCTGGCGAACCACCTCGTCTGCGCCAGCGCCGCCGCGAACCCGTTCTCCTCGGCCGCCCTGGCGTACCGGATGTTGGCGTCCCGGTCCCACTCGGTGTCCATCGGCAGCGTCGTTATGACGAGCCCGCCGGAGACGTTGGGGACCCAGTAGGCGAACTGGATCTCACCCTCGTCGCTCTTCTTCCACCAGTTGGGCGCGGGCAGCGGGTTCTCCGCATTGGGCAACAACTTCGGGTATGTCGGTGGCATCTAACCCCTCCTTCGGAACACAGTGGTCTCTTGCTCGGGCTGCGGCATCAGGTCCAGACTCTTTTCGGCGTGCCGATCCTCCTCTCCCGCAGGTACTCGACGGCCTTCGCAACGTCGCCGCCCGTCGCCTCCAACGCCTTCCTGCAGTCGATGGTTCCGGCTCTGGTCTCCTTGCGGACGGCCTTGATCTGGGCCCCCGTTATCCCGCCGCCCTGAACGGATCTGTCCACCTGCGTACCTCCTTATTGTCCTGGATCAGGCATCGGGCCCGACCGCCGCCGTGGGTTTCGCGCCGGCCTCCGGTCGTCCGGCGGGCGAAGGGCGGAGGGCGAGAAGGCCGAAGGCGGCGATGGAGACGAGGCCCGCCAGGACCGCGACCCACGGCGGCATCGGCTCCCACCAGCCGAGCATCAGGAGCGCGGCCGGGATGGTGGCGGTCACGAAGGCTTCTATGAGCGTCACCCAACCCGTCGCCCAGGCCAGGCGTTCCACGCCGAGGGCGAGGACCAGGAAGAAGAGGGCGAACAGGATCGCCCACAGCACCCACAGCATCCCGAACTTCGCGTCGCCGAAGCGGACGAAGTTGGTGAGGGCGAGCCCCGCCGCCACCAGCGCGGCCCACCCGCAGAACCAGCCGGCGCCGTCGCCGGGGAGCCCGGCGTAGCTGGCGAGGCCCACGTAGAGGTAGGTGAAACCGAAGACTACGAAGCCCGCGGTAGATATGACCGTGGCGAGGTTGTCGGTCGTCGTGAGGTCCCGCGCCGGGAAGGCCCCGTGTAGCGCGGCCACCACCAACAGCGAACCGACGAGGACGTTGATCGGGGCCGCCCCGCGTGGGTCGATCCTCCCGATCAAAGCCAAACCGTTGACGAACAACGCGGCCCCCGCGAACAGCAGCGCCAGATACGTCATAGGACGCGGTCCCCTCCGCGCTCCGGACCCGCGCGGAGGGCAAGAGAACCCGGAACGGAACGGGATTCCCACCGCCCCGCAAAAGTCACGAACGTCTTCCCGTCGGGTGGTCTCGGCCGCGCGCGGCGGTTATCATTGTCGTCGAGCAAGGGCACACCGCCTTTGTCTCCCGCCGGGGCGGCCCGCTCTGGGTTTGGCGACGCTGAACGCGCCGCCCCGGCTCTCCTATAAAAACCTCCGACTACCTACCAGCTATCGACGTTTCTCTACTCTGCCTACCTTTTTAGTTCACATTTGAGCAGGCCGCAATGTAAAACGTCCTGAGGTGCAGGTCAAGGCATCGGGGTGACAAAGTAAGCCAGTTCACAAGTATTTAACGGGGGTATACGTCCAAGATCGGCATACTCATCCCGAAAGACGGGATACGGGCGCCGGCCAAAAAACTTCGAGAAAATGCGCGGGACGTGGGCGTAGGGGTTCCGCTGGTCAGTGCGACAGGGCGTTGGGACCGTTGCGCGCGCTGTCTACGACCAGGATCGCACCGAGCACGTCCCTCACGACCTCTTCGCGCACGGGCGTGGGCTCGAAGAACCGCAAGGTCCTCGGCGACTTCGAGGCGTCGGGCAGCGCAAGAGGATCGGCGTTGGCGTCGGGGATCTGGTCGATCATCGTACACCCGCTTCGGTCGTGAACGTCGGGTTTTCGATGTCTTCTGGTGCGCACCATCTAGACGGAGCCTATGACGAGGTTGAACACCAAAGCGAGGATCGCCGAGTTGTAGAAAAAGGCCAGGATGCTGTGTAAAAGCACCGTCCGGCGTACCTTGGCGGACCTAACGCGCACGTCGGAGGTGGCGAAGGCCGTGCCGACGGTGAAGGCGAAGTAGGCGAAGTCCGGCGCGGCGGGCTCCTCCTCCCCGGGGAACTCCATCCCGCCCGGTTGGCGCGGGTCACGGTAGTAGAGGTGGGCGTAGTACATGGCGTAGGAGGTGTGCAGCAGCGCCCAGGCCATCAGCACGCCCGGCACGCACAGAAGCGCCCGCAGCGGCTCCGCCCCCAGGCTCCCGCCCTGGGGCAAGAGCGCCAGGGCGAGACCCAAGCCCCCGAGGCTTGCGGAGATTATGAAGGACATCCCCGCGCTTCCGCTGAAGACTTTCTTGCCCGAGCTTTCCTGCACGAATCTCTGCCACCGCGAGCCGGGCAAATCCTGTGCGAGCGCCCACCTCCGTACGTCCGCGGGCGTGGAGAGCCACATAGCGCCCCACGTGAGGACCAGAAACAGCCCGTAGAAGATGTCGACCCCCAGCAACAGGTAGACGAATTGGAGAGGTCCCCCAACCGCGAAAAACACGGACGTCTGCACGAGCAACGCTATCGCCGTCGGCAGCCACATCCTCGCGGCGTCCCCCGCCGGGGTGAGCCGCAACAGCGACCTGGCGGCGCCTCTGACGGCGCCTACGGCAGCGGCTACGGCGCCGCTCGTCACGCGCTTCCCCCGCGTCGGACCGCGATCCGGACGGTTTGGACGCTCTTTCGTTCGTTCTCCACCGCTACCGGTGGGGCTGACCTCTTCGCGCTCCTCGGGGGCGGTGCGCTCTTTGTTGTCGTTGTCCATAGGGTTATTGGCTCCTGGCTTTTGGCTAACGGCCCTCACAACACCAGCGCCGTGACGACTGCGATCGCGACGACTGCGATCGCGACGACTGCGACGGCGACAATCGCGATCCCGCGCCTGCTCTTGAACAGCCGCTCTAACCCGCCCAGGACCTTGCGGGCGAGCTTCTCGACCCGGACGTAGAGGCGGACGGCCCAGTCGAACTCCAGCGCCAAAAGCCGCAGCCCGAAGAGGAGCAGGGGCAAACCCAGCTCCGGCGCCACCACCGAGAGTGGGGCGGCGAAGACGCTTACAGCTCCGCCCGCGATCACGACCACCGCGCGAACGAAGATCGAACGCCCCCGGTGCCGCCCGCGCTGGGCAAGCACCCTATCCAACACTGCGTCCCCGCGCTCTTTAGCTTCGACTACTTGTCGCTCTTTGGTCTCCATCACGACCTCCTGATACATCCTATGTTTTCCTGCGTGTTTGTAGAAAGGTTCACTCGACTGCTGCCAGGCGCCGGATCACGCCCTCCTCTTGTGTGCGCGCCTGACCCCGCGGCTCAGGCGCGGGCCCTCTTCAGGATGACGATGAGCTCGATGACCTGGCCCGAGCCGACGCTGGGTGCGATCGTGTCGAGCGCTTCCCAGCCCTGACGGCCGTGTTCGTTGAGGTCTTGCTCGACCTGGTCGTAGTCGAAGCCCTTCCAGCCCCACTCGTATTTCAGCGCCTTGTATTCCCACTGTGCGGTCATGTGCCTGTCTCCTTTCGTTGGTCTTGCGTGTTCGGTGATTGCGCCCTTTCCACGTGATGTCAGCCCGTTCCGGCGAGGACCATCACCGGGACCGTGGGCAGGTTGACGACGGCGTGGACTACGACGGCGGGCCAGACCGACCCGCTGCGCCGGAACACCTCGGCGGCGATGAGGCCCGTCACCACGGCCGCGGGGAACACCTCGTTGATGCCGTGGGCGAGGGCGAAGATCAGGGTGCTGCCCGCGACGCCGACGAACGGGCCGTAGCGAAGCAGCGCGTTCGCGACGACGCCCCGGAAGAACAGCTCCTCGCCGAGGGGTGTGAGGAGACCGATGAACACCGTGGCCAGGACCAGGGACAGCGCCCCGCCGCTGCCACCTTCGCCGTACACACTCTGGACGTTGGCGCTGCCCCCGGTGATCCGTATCCAGGCCACGATCGCCAGGCTCTTGAGCACGAAGGCGGCCACACCCGCCCCGACCCCGACGAGGAGCCAGCGCGTGGTGGTCCGGCGGACGCCGAAGGCGCCCAGGGAGCGGGTTCGCAACATGGCGGCCGCCGCGAACCCGGCGAGCGGGGCCACACCAGCCAGCGCGGTGAAGACCAACCCGTAGACCACTGGACCGAGATCGAGCCGCCCGGCCAGCATGGCAACCCCGACCGCGACGGCCGCCAGGACGACGAGGCCGACGATGATCTCGGGCCAGCCCGGCCGCGAAAGCTTGTTGGGTCGAACAGAGGACTCGGCGGGGGTCTTTCCCGACTCCCGCCGGCGGTCAGAAGAAACGTAAGACATGGTGATTGACTCCTTTGATCTGGTTGCTGATTCTGGTCGCCGATAGGTCTCACGAATCGACGGGGTCGCCGAGGGCCCCGCCGGTGGCCACGCGCACGGCCTGGGCCATGCGCCCGATCGGGTCGCCGATGGGGGCGAGATCTCCGCCCGCAATGAGGGCGGCGCTGCCGACCTCGTCGATGACCCGCAGAACCGAGGTGACCGCCGCCGCGTGCAGCCGCACCTCGACGTCGTCGGCCGGGCGCTCGAGGCGGTCCGCAATGATCCCGACCAAGTCGCGTTCCATTTGATCGCAGGCCATAAGCCACGCCGTGCGCAGATCCGGCTCCGTTTCGGCCAGCACGATCATCTTCCTCGCGGCCCAGTCGTCGGCTTCCTGCTCGGAACCTCGAGGGCGCTCGGCCACCCACGCGACGAGGTGATCCTCGAGGGAGCGTTCCCGGGGCCAGCGACGCATGATCGCTACGGACTCCTCGACGGTCTGCGTCATCACCGGCTCGGCACAGCTCTCCTTGTTGCGAAAGTACCGCCAGATGGTGCGCGCCGAGAGGCACACCGCGTCAGCTATCTGCTCGCCGGTCGTGTCAGCGACACCTTGCTCCCAGAACAGGCGCGCCGCCTCCCGCGAGATCTCCAGCCGAACCCGCTCGCGCCGCTGATCACTCATCCCGCCTGGTCTGCGCCCGCCCGTGGTGTCGCCGTGGCCGACGTTTTCCATAGATGCCGTCCTCCCTGATTTATGTCATTAAATGACACAATAACACAAAGCGACATTATGGCAAGGGGTTGCTGCAAGGTCTACATCACGGTCGGACGAGGACCGAGTGCGGGTCTGGCGCCGCGGGGTTGTTGTGGAGCATGACGTCCGGCGCCCATCGCCCTAGAGCAGCCTAGAGCAGCCGTTCGGTTCGGGAGTCCGGCCCCTGACTTCTCCGGCGGACGATCCTGTCCGGGTACCACTCGCGGTCCTGTACGGCCTCGTCACCGACGTGGTGGTGTGGGCCAACGGCCGACGGGCCCACCTTATAGGGCGTCGAGGTGGGGGAAGAGCGCGCCTCGCAACGCCCCCGGTTTGCCGCGCGACCGGGGCGCGTAACGTTCCAGGCCGG
>CAXTDD010000065.1:0-8588 GCA_964242955.1 uncultured Rubrobacteraceae bacterium
CTCTTCGGAGAGCCGGGTTCGCGGGGGCGGGGTCAGCAGGGGCAGGACGAAGAGCGCCTCCGGGTCGTTGCGGCGGCGACGGCGGTAGATGGGATGCCGGCCGGTGATCAGCCTCAACCGGACGTCCGTCGGTCCGCCGGGGCGTTCCTCGGCGCTGACTATCAGGGTCTGTCGCCTCGCGTCGCGGAAGATGGTCGAGAGGCCGGGGAGGTCGACGGGCGCGCCGCGCCGGGAGTGGGCCAGGGTGCGGCGGAGCGCCATAAGAAAGCCCCCGGGTCCTCGTACGAAGCCGCCACCGCCGGCCCCGCCCAGATCGTCCTCTTCCCAATCCCCCGCGGAGAGCAGCCTCCGGTATGCGTCGCGCACCCGCGGCGCCGAGAGGGGCGTATCCAGCACGATCTCGGCCATGCGACGATTCCCCGCAAAGCGAACTGCGCGCTGCCCAGGAGAACGAACCCATCGGGGATGGGGACTTCGAACGGCAGCCCTTCCGGCAAGCGCCCCGCGAAGATGAGGGGTTTCTCGGCGGTCGCCGTATACGGGAAGTGCGACTCCAGCAGCCGCGCGGCCAACTCGTTCGGCACCTGGCCGCCGATCGAACAAGGTGTCGGGTCCGGACGTTCCACAGGATCCTCGCTTTCTCGCCCTGGGCGGAGCGATCATTCGCCACCTTTACGGACCCGGAGCCGAAAGGTTGCCCCTACATCTCGGAGGGCCCGATCCACTTGACGGTTTTCGGCGGCTCGTAGGCCCCGAACTTCGCGAGGAGCGCCGTCGGCTCTTCTTCTACGAGGACGAGCTTGCGGTGGTCGGGTTTGAGGAAAGCTTCGTCCACCATCCGGTCGAATACGGCGAGCAGGGGGTCGTAGTAGCCGGCGACGTTGAGGAGGCCGCAGGGCTTGCCGTGCTCGCCGAGTTGGGCCCAGGTGAGGACCTCGAAGAACTCTTCGAGGGTCCCGTTGCCGCCGGGGAGGGCCACGAAGCCTTCCGAGAGTTTGGACATCAGGGCCTTGCGTTCGTGCATGGAGGAGACGACGTGCAGCTTCGTGAGGCCCGCGTGGGAAATCTCGCGGTCCACCAAGGACTTCGGCATCACGCCGATCACCACCCCGCCGGCTTCCAAAGCCGCGTCGGCGACGACGCCCATCAGGCCGACGTGCCCGCCGCCGTAGACGAGGGCGACGTTCCTTTCGGCGAGCGTCCGGCCGAGTCGTGCCGCGGCATCCGCGTACGCCGGGTTGTCGCCGGTGCTGGACCCGCAGAAGACGCAGACGCTCCTCACGCGGCTAGAACCTCTGCACGAAGAAGACGCCGGCGATGATGAGCAGCGCGCCGAGGAGGCGCAGGGGCGTGGCCTCCTGGACGGCCACGCGGAAGAGTCCGAAGTGGTCGACGACGATGGAGGCGACGACCTGTCCGGTCAGGATCAGGGCCACCGTCGTGGCCGCCCCGAGCCGCGGGGTGAGTATGACGGACGCGAAAACGTAGAACGCCCCGAGCAGCCCGCCGGTCCACACCCACCACGGAGCGCCGGCGACGTCGCCGAAAGACGGCAACCCGCGGTTCAAGACGAGCGTCAGCCCGACGAGCGCCACGGTTCCCACGATAAACGAGATCGCCGCGGCGGCGACCGGGCCGCCGACTACACCGCGAAGCTGGGAGTTCACGCCGAACTGCATGGTGAACGCGGTCCCGGCGGCCAGCGCCACCGGGACGAGAAAGAACCAGGTCATCCTCATAGCCTTCCTCTTCTAAACGTGGTGCCCCGACGGCCCGACAACGACCCCAAAAAGCCGATCGCTGAAGGCCGACCGCTGACTAGCGCGGTTCATAGACGTCGTAGAGGACCGGCTCCAGGCCGTCCTCGCCCACACCGGTGCGGTATTGGACGTAGCGGGCGCGCTGGAGGTAGGCGAGCGCCGTCTTGATGCGTCCCTCCAGGCCCGGAATCTCATCTTCCAGTTCCTGGAGTTCTGAGGAGCCGAGGATCACGTCGTCCTCGTCGTTGTCCTGCCAGATCTCCCACAGCCTGCGCCAGAGCGCCTCAGACTCGGCCGAGAGCGGTTCGCGTTCCACGGTGTTACCCCTTTTCCTGGTGTTTGCGTAGCTCGAAGACGATGTGGGCGATCTCGGGGACGAGCAGCTTCTGCACGCCGAGCCTGACGGCGTTGCGCGAACCCGGCAGGGATGCCACGAGTTTGGTGCCGATGGCCCCCGCCACCGCGCGGCTCAGGACGGCCGCCGCCCCGATCTCCTCGTAGGAGAGCATCCGGAAGATCTCGCCGAACCCGTCGAGCTTCTTCTCGATCATGCGCTCAACGACCTCGTAAGTGGTGTCCCGGGCCGAGATCCCGGTCCCGCCGGTCGTCACTACGGCGTCGACGTCGGCCCGCGCCAGCAGGTCTATGAGCTTGGTCCTGATGCTGGACGCCTCGTCGCGCACGATCTCGCGCGCCACGACCTCGTGGCTGGCGCCGCGGATGAGCTCATCGACGATGTCTCCCCCCGTGTCCGTCTCCGCCGTTCGCGTGTCGCTTATGGTGAGCACGGCCACCCTGATGGTGTCGGGCGCGGATTCCCGGTGTTGGTGGACGCTCTCGCTCACAGTATGCCCCCCGCCAAAAACGGGTTGCTCGTTCGCTCCCGGCCGATGGTCGTCTCGGGCCCGTGCCCGGAGTGGACGACCGTCTGGTCCGGCAGCGTGAGCAGCCGCCCGTTGATCGAGCGCATCAACACCTCCATGCTGCCGCCGGGAAGGTCAACCCGCCCCACGCTCCCCGCGAACAGCGCGTCGCCCGAGATGACGAGCCCTTCCTCGGCCGCGTAGAAGGCCAGGTGCCCCGGGGCGTGGCCCGGCGTGTAGAGAGCCCGGAAAGCCAGGCCGCCCACCCCGACGACCTCGTCGTCTTCGATGTACCCGTCCACCGCGGGGACCTTGCCGAAGCGCAGGCCCATCATGACGGCCTGGCTCGGAAGTTGCTTGAGCATCGGCTCGGCCTCGGCGTGCATGAGGACCGGGCAGGCGTACTCGTCGACGAGGGCCGCCACCGCACCCACGTGGTCGATGTGGGCGTGGGTGATGATTATCTGGGCGATGTCCAGGTTCGTCTGCTCCACCGCGAGCGCGATACGCGCCGCCTCGTCGCCGGGGTCGAAGAGCGCTCCGGTTCCCGTCGTTTCGTCCCCGACGATGTAGCAGTTCTCCTGGAACGGGCCGACGGTCAGCATCTCGAGTATCATCCGGACCTCCCGATCAGGAACTCCACCAGCAGCCGGGACGGCACGCCGGTGGCCCCCTTGGTCGTGTACGCGTTGCCCTTCTTGCCGTAGGCCGTGCCCGCGATGTCCAGGTGCGCCCACGGGAAGTCCGCGAACTCCTTGAGAAAGGCGCCGGCCGTAAGCGCCCCGCCGCCGCGCCCGCCCGAGTTCTTGAGGTCCGCGGTGTCGCCCTTGATCTGCTCCGTGTACTCTTCGAAGAGGGGCAGGGGCCAGGCCCGCTCCCCACTGGTCTCGCCGGCGGTCTGGACCTCGGCGATGAGGTCCTCGTCGTTGCCCATGAGACCCGACGCGTGGTTCCCGAGGGCGACGACGCAGGCGCCGGTGAGGGTGGCGCAGTCCACGACCGCCGCCGGCTCGTAGCGGGCGGCGTAGGTTAGGGCGTCGGCCAGGATCAGGCGCCCCTCCGCGTCCGTCGTGAGGATCTCGACGGTCTTGCCGTTCTGCATCGTCAGCACGTCCCCCGGCTTGAACGCGTCCCCGCCGGGCAGGTTCTCCGTCGCCGGCACGACGGCGACCACGTCCAGCGGCAGATCGAGGGCGCCCACGGCCTCCATCGCCCCGAGCACGGCGGCACCCCCGCCCATGTCGAACTTCATGTCCTCCATGCCGCCCGAGGGCTTGATGGAGATGCCGCCCGAGTCGAAGGTGACGGCCTTGCCCACGATCACGACGGGCTTGCCGCCTCCGCCCTTGCGATGCTCCAGCACGATAAACCGGGGCTCGTTGGAAGAAGATCTTCCGACCGTAGCAAGCCCCGTGAGACCTTCTTCCTCGATCCCGGCGCGGTCCAGAACGGTAACGGCCATGCCGTGCCGGTCGCCGATCTCGCACGCCCTCTGGGCGAGATACTCCGGCGTCGCCGTGTTGGACGGCTCGTTCGCGAGGTCGCGGGCCAGCGCGGCCCCGGCCGCCACCCTCTCCCCAATCGCGGCTCCCTCGGACGCCGTGTCTTCGTCATCGGAGCCGCCGAGGATAAGGTCGAAGCTCTGCGGTCCGCTGTCTGCGTCGTTCCCGGCGGTCTTATATCGGGTGAAGCGGTAGAGGCCGAGCACCGCGCCTTCGGCCGCCGCACGCGCTGTCGTTCGAACGTCCGTCCCATCGAATGTTGGCAGGACGAAGGCGGCGTCTTGCGCCTTGAGGACGCGGGCCCTGCGGGCGACGGTGGCGGTGGCGCGGCGCAGCCCCTCCTGGGTGAAGGACTCCCTCTCGCCGAGGCCGACGAGCAAGAGCCGGGAGGATGCCAGGGCTTCGCCCGCGTAGAGGAGCGCGGATTGGCCCCGCTTGCCGGCGAAATCTCCGCCGGAGAGGGCCGGTTCGGCCGTGGCCGCCAGGGCTTCGGGCGGGGCTTCGCCCGCGTAGAAGCCTACCGCCAGCAGGGCGGAGCTCACCTCCTCGGGCGCGGCCTTCTTTACGCCGATCCGGACCAAACCGATCCTCCTCATGCTCGACGGTGCTCTGGGACTTGCCGTGCGACGGCCCGAATTATACGGTAAAGAGGCCTTGCGACTTTCGGTGATAATCCCGGCCCTGAACGAGGAGGCTTCTATCGCCCGCCCCCTCGAACGCCTCCACGACGCCCCGGACGTGCACGAGGTCGTCGTTGCCGACGGCGGTTCGGCGGACGGCACCACCGGTCTCGTCCGGCCACCGGCGCGCGTGGTCCGGGGGGAGCCGGGCCGCGGGCCGCAGCTCCGGAACGGGGCGGATGCCGCTACGGGGGATGCGCTGCTCTTCCTGCACGCCGACGTCCTCCCACCGCGGGACGTTGCGGCCCAGATCTCGGTAGCGTTGCGCGCGGGCTGCGTCGGCGGAAACTTCAGGCTTCGTTACCCCGAAGGCGGCCTCCTCGGGCGCTGGCTCGAGCTGCTGGCGCCCCTCTACCGGCGGATACCTCGCTACTACGGGGACTCCGGGATCTTTGTCCGGCGAGACGTCTACGAGGCGTGCGGCGGGTTCCCCTGGGTCCCGATAATGGAGGACGTGGTCTTCGTGCGTAGGATGGAGTCCGCGGGCCGCACGGCCTACCTGCCGGGTCCAATGGTCAGCGCCTCCCGCCGCTGGCGAGGCCGGGAACTACGGACCCTCCTGCTCTGGGCCTCCATGCAGACCGCATTTGCCCTCGGCGTCACCCCTTGGCGCCTCGCCCGCTTCTACCGGCCGGAGAAGGGTTGAGCTTCCGCGTACTCGTCATGGCGAAGGCTCCTACTCCGGGCACCGTCAAGACCCGGCTGCGGCTCGACCCGCAAGACGCGGCACGGCTGCAGGAAGCCCTGATCCAGGACGCCGTCGCCAAAGCCAAAACCCTGGCCCCCACGACCGTAGCCGGCACCCCGGTGGACTGCTTGAACCTCATCCGCCCCCTTCTCCCTGAAGGGGTCCCCCTGATCCCGCAATCAGAAGGCGACCTCGGGGACAGGATGCTGGCCGCATCCCAGTACCTCTTCGACGACTCGGACGATCCCGTCGTCATCCTCGGCACCGACGCGCCAACCCTGCGGCCGGGGGCGATCGAAGCCGCCGCCAACGTCCTGGCCTCCAAACACATAAGCATAATACCTAGTGCCGATGGCGGGTACGTTTTGCTGGGCGTCCGCCGCCCAGAAGAGGTCCTCTTCTCCGGCATCGAGTGGTCCACCGATGCCGTCTACCGGCAGACGCTTCGGAGGGCGGACGAGGCCGGGCTGTCGGTGTGGGAGGGACGGTTGTGGTACGACGTGGACGAGCCCGGCGATCTCGCGCGTCTTCGGCGGGAGTTGGAGGGTGCGCCTCGTTCGGCGCCGCGTACCGCGGCCGTTCTGCGGCGGTTGTAGGTTATTCGGGTGGTGGGGCCGGTCGGGTGCTAAGGTGGCGGCGTGGAGCTTCGCGCGTACCTGGAGTTTGCTGTTCAGACCGCCTACGAGGCGGGACGGCTCACGCTCGGCTACTTCGGGACCGGCACGGCGCGGCCCGAGTTCAAGGACGACGCGTCGCCGGTCACGGTCGCGGACCGTGAAGCTGAGGCGTTGATCCGGGCCAGGATCTCCGGCCGTTATCCGGCACACTCGGTCGTGGGGGAGGAGTACGGGATCGATGAGGGCCGGGACGGGGACTTTCGGTGGATCGTGGACCCCATAGACGGCACGAAGGCATTCGTGCGCGGTGTGCCGCTCTACGGCGTCCTGATCGGGCTCGAGATAGGCGGCGTCTGTGAGGTCGGCGCCGCCTACTTCCCGGCCCTGGACGAGATGATCCACGCCGCCACCGGCGAGGGATGTTTCGCCAACGGCCGCCGCGCCCGGGTCTCGGCCACAGAGCGACTACGAGACGGCATAACGTGCTTCACCGACGGAAAGAGCTTCCAGAAGTACGGCCGGGAGGCGGAGTGGCGGCGCGTCCTGGCCGTGACGGGCGAGGCGCGCGGCTGGTCCGACGCCTACGGCCACGCCCTCGTCGCCACCGGACGGGCCGACCTCATGCTAGAGCCCGCCCTCAACCCCTGGGACGCCGCCCCGTTCCCCCCGATAATGCGCGAGGCCGGCGGCCTCTTCGGCGACTGGTCCGGCAAAGAAACTATCTACGCCGACGAAGGCATCAGCACCTCGCAAACGCTGCTCCCTGAAGTGCTCGAATTGGTTAGGCAGGATCGGGCCACCTGACCCAGACAGGGCCGTGCGTCAGATAGTCGTTGCGGCTATCGCGAGGAACGCGATCGCGGCCAGTGCCAGCCCCGATAACAGGGCCGCGAGCCCGACGACCCGGTGGCTACCCCTCTGACCCCCGAACAACAGGATGCCACCCCCGATAGTCAAGAACGCGGGAACGCCGATAGACGCGATCGCCAGGCCGAATGCGCCGATAAACACCGCAGATCCGAGCACACCCAAAAGGATGCCGTCCGTGTCCTCGGGCAAGAAGAAGGAGTAAGTCCGGGCACCGTCGCAGTTGAAAACATTCTTACCCGTCGGCACGAAGAACGGTCCGTAGTGGATCACCTCCGCCTTGTAGTCTCCAACAAAGTAACCCGTGTCGTAGGGGCTGCCATTCGGGGTTCCTTTAGAGTTACACGGGCTGTCGCCGTCGTGCGTCCCGCTCACCTCCGTTACCCGCCGAGCCACCGTCGGGTCTACAGGGAAAGGCCATTCCCGGAGGTCCGAGTCGTAGACGAGGGCGAACTTGGCGAAGGCTTCCCTCTCGCCAGAATAGGCCACCATGCCCTCGCCGGCTAGGATCACGCGTGGCAGAACGCTACCGACGACGAGAACAAGCACGGCGCTGATCAACACGAGCAGGCAGCCGTACAGCCGTCTCATCGCCGCCCAACCTTTCGCCCGTACGGGTCCACAGAACGCACCCTAGATCAGCCCGATAACGCGCCAGCAACGGACGCGTTAAGAATTCTTAGGAGGTCAAAGCCGAGAGACCCGCGACTTCCCGAACCATCGGCCAAAGACGAGGGGCGCGGTTTTTGCCGCGCCCCCTGAAACCTGATGCCTGTAGCCTGAAACCTACAAAATCGGCAGGAACTTCTCGATCTCGTAGGGCGTTACCTGCACGCGGTAGTCCTCGAACTCTTCGCGCTTGATCTCCAACAGGCGCGAGTAGGTGTGCTCGCCAAGGGCCTTGTGCAGGAGCTCGGAGTTCTCGGCCTCCTTGATGGCTTCGCCGAGGTCCGCCGGGAGGGACTCGATGCCCATCTTCTGGCGCTCTTCGGCGGAGAGGTTGTAGAGGTTGCGCTCCATCGGCTCGGGCAGCTCGTAGCCCTTCTCGATGCCTTCGAGGCCGGCGTGCAAGAGCGCGGCGAAGCACAGGTAGATGTTCGCCGCCGGGTCCGGGCAGCGTAGCTCCATCCGCGTGGCCTTCTCCTCGCCCGGGTGGTAGAGGGGGACGCGCACCAGCGCCGAGCGGTTGCGGCGGCTCCAGGCGATGTAGACCGGGGCCTCGTAGCCGGGGACCAGGCGCTTGTAGGAGTTCACGTGCTGGGCGAAGATGATCGAGAGTTCCCGCGCGTGGCGGAGCTGACCCGCGATAAACGCCTTGGCCTCCTCGGAGAGGTAGTACTCGGTGTCCGCGTCAAAGAACGAGTTCTTGCCGTTCGCGAACAGGCTCTGGTGCGTGTGCATCCCCGAGCCGTTCTGGTCGATAAGCGGCTTGGGCATAAAGGTCGCGTAGACGCCGTGGCGGGTGGCGACCTCCTTGACGACCGTCTTGTAGGTCATCACCTTGTCGGCCATCGTCATCGCGTCGTCGAAGCGCAGGTCGATCTCGTGCTGCGAGATGCCGACCTCGTGGTGGCTGTACTCGACCTTGATGCCGAGCTGCTGCAACGCCTG
>CAXTDD010000066.1:0-8556 GCA_964242955.1 uncultured Rubrobacteraceae bacterium
GCCCCTGCGTGAACCCGACGTTGAAGACGGTGATGCCGTTGAAGAGCCCGTACATAACACCCGAAGCCCCGGCCAAAATGCCGCCGAGCAGGAACGTGATAGAGATGGTCCTGTTCACGTTTATGCCCATCATGGAGGCGGCCTCTTTGTCCTGGGCGACGGCGCGCATGGCTTTGCCCTGCTTGGTGCTGCGGATAAAGTACGAGAGGCCGACGAGCAGCGGCACCGTCACCATGACGACGAAGAGGTCCTTCCAGCGAAAGGTTATGCCGCCCTCCCCGAAGATGTTGGCGCCGGAGACGAGCTCGGGGAAGGGCACCTGGGCCGGCCCCTTCCAGACGAGCCCGACGTTCTGCAGGATAAAAGACATGCCGATCGCGGTTATGAGCACGGCCAGCCGCGGCGAGTTGCGCAGCGGTTTGTAAGCCACGCGTTCGATGCCGACGTTGATCAAACCGCACGCCGCCATCGCCACGACGAGCGCGATAACGACACCCAGGACCTTCAACAAGAAGCCGGCGTCGCCGGTTATGGAGCCGAAGAAGCTGAGGCCCAAAAACGTCCCCGAGAGCACCGTTATGCCGACGAAGGAGCCGATCATGAAGTTGTCGCCGTGGGCGAAGTTGATGAGCTCGATGATGCCGTAGACGAGGGTGTAGCCGAGCGCGATAAGGGCGATGATGGCCCCGTTGGTGATACCGATGATGAGCTGGGAGGTGAACTGCACCGGCTCCTGGACCGCCTGTACGGCGAGCAGGACCAGCACGACCGCCATGAGCACGAACGCGATGCGCGATCCCCAGTCCGAGTTGCGGACCTTGCCCAGCAGCGCGCCTGACCCCGTCTTCCTAGCTTCGCCCGTCGTCATAGAGCCCTACTTTCAAAGGCGAGGACCGGCCCGATGGACCGGCCCTCCCACCATAGATCCGTAGTTTCCGCCTAGAGGTCGGCGACGTCGACGACGCGGTCGAGCGAGAACTCGCCGCCGTCGACCGTCTGGATGGAGAGCTCGGTGAGGCTGGTGTCGCCCTCCTCGTCGAAGCTCCAGGTCCCGAGGACGCCCTCGAAGTCCTCCGTGGCGAAGATCTGCTCGACCACGGCCTGGCGCTCCGGCACGCCGCCGGCCTCCTCGGCCGCCGCCTCCACGGCGTCGAACATCACGTTGGCCGACTCGTAGGCGTAGGCGGTGTAGGGCTGGATGTCGTCGTCGTAGTTGCTCTCGTAGGCCTCGACGAACTCCTGGCCCTCGGCGGAGAGCTCCTCCTCCGGCAGGCCGCCGAAGGTGACGTAGATGCCGTTGGCCGAGTCGCCGGCCTGGCTGAGAAGCTCGTCGACGAAGATACCGTCGGGGCCGACGAAGAGGACCTCATCGTTGGGCATGTTCGCGCCGACCTTGTCCTTTATGAGCTGGGCGGCGTTGTTCTCGATGATGCCGCCGAAGTAGATGGCTTCGGGCTCCTCGCTGGCGATCCTGTTCATCAGCGAGCGATAGTTGGAGGCCGAGCCGTCGATGCCGTCGCGGCCGACGATCTCGATGCCCTGCTCCTCGGCAGCCTGCTCGAACTGGTCCGCCAGGCCCTTGCCGTAGGTCTCCTTGTCATCGAGGACGTAGACGGACTCGACGCCCTCTTCTTCGAGGAGTGCCACCCCGGCCTGACCCTGCTTGTCGTCGGCCACGATCACGCGGGCGTAGTTGCGCTCGCCGGTCGGGTAGTACTCGTCGGGCTCGCCCGGCTCGCCGCCCGGTTTCGTGAGCCCGATGTAGGTGTTGGCGGGGCTGATCATGCCAAGGCCCGCCTCGTTGAGCGTCGGTATCTGCGTCGCCGCGCACCCGGAGTTGAACGGCCCTATGAAGCCGACGACGGCCTCGTCCTGGGCGGCGGCCTGCGCGTTGTCGGCGCACTTGGCCGGGTCCCACGAACCGGCCTGCGCCGTGGCGTTGTCCTGCTTGACGATCTCGACCGGTATGCCCGCGAGCTCGCCATCACGCTCCTCGAGGGCGAGGTCTATGGCGTTGTTCATGGTCGTGGTCTGGGCCCGGTTGGCGCCCTGCAACGGCAGGTCGCTGACGATCTTCATCGATTCCCCGCCGCCGGACTCCTGACCGCCACCCCCGCCGCCGGAGCCGCCGCATCCCACCACCAGCAGTGCCGACAGCAGCCCCGCCACTACTAAAGTCGATACTCGACGCGCTTTCCTCAATGCTCCTCCTCGATTCCGGTCGGTCCCGAATTCGCCGCCGCGGCGGCCCTAAAGAGTTATATTGCGGCGCATTATGGGTATGCATACCCGGGTTTGTCAAGCGGAGTTACCCCGTGTGTAAAGCGCCCTTTATACGTTGGTATAATGAACCCTGCTGCACCTGCCGGAGTGGCGGAATTGGTAGACGCGCCGGACTCAAAATCCGGTTCTGCGAAAGCAGAGTGTCGGTTCGAGCCCGACCTCCGGTACTCACGAATCTCCTGCAAACACCGCACTTCTTTAGCGCCAACGCCAAAGCCCCCGGAGAAACGACCGGGGGCATTGGCAGCAATGCGGCAGCAATAGGGCTTTGGCGGGGCTACGAAAGGGCCTCCTCCATCGCCCGGGCGGCCTGGTCTCGCATGTTGGGCAGCACGTGCGAGTAGGTGTCGAGCGTGATGGCTATGGAGGAATGCCCAAGCATCTCGGAGACGATTTTGGGGTTCACGTTCTCGGAGAGCAGCAGCGTGGCGCACGTGTGGCGCAGGTCGTGGAACCGCACGCCGGGTAGACCGGCTTTCTTGAGGAGCGGCTTGAAACGGTGCGTGGTGATGTAACGCCGGTCCAGGAACTCCCCGGTTTCCGAGGCGAATATCAGGCCGTTCTCCCGGTAGAGGGAGCCCACCCTGTCTATCTCCCCTAGCTGGCGCTCCAGGTGGCTTCTGAGGGCTCCCACGGCCTTACCCGTGAGCCGCACGCTCCGGGCGGAGCCCGCCGTCTTCGGGGCGGAGAGGGCCGGGCCGTCTTTCGTTGTGGAGAGCGTCCGGCGTACCTGGAGGGTCCCGGTCTCCAGGTCCACGTCGTCCCACTTGAGCCCCAATAGCTCGCCTTGCCGCAACCCCGTGTGTACCGCCAACACGTAGAGGGCTTCGAGCCGGTCCCCGGTCTGGCGGGCCGTCTCCAGTAGTTGTTTCGCCCCGTCCGCCGTCAGGGGGTGCATCTCCTCTTTGGAGAGCTGGGGCGGCTTGACGGCTTCGGTGGGGTTACGGGGGACCAAGCCGTCCGCTATGGCCTGCTTGAGCGCCTTGTGGAGCGTGACGTGGATATACCGGACCGTGCGCGGTGATGCCCCGCCCTCCAGCTTCTCCCGGTAGAGGCCGCGGACGTGGGCCGGGGTGAGGGCCTTGAGCTTCACCCGCCCGACGGCGGGCTTGAGGTGCAAGCGGGAGATTTGTTCGTACCGCTCGAAGGTCGTGGCCTTCACGGTATCTTTCACGCTGTCTTTAAGCCAGCGGTCCAGGTACTCGCCCACGGTGAGCGTCCCCGCGTCGAAGACGAGGCCGCCGTCGGCGTTGGCCCGCGCTTCCCGGAGAGCTTTGCGGGCCTCTTCTTTCGTCCTCCCGGAGACGTACCTACGCTTCCCGTCCGCCGCCGTGTACGCGCCCCGGTAGCTCGTGACCTTGCCCGCCTTGTTCTTGCGCGGGTATACGTCCCCGTCGTTGTTTGCGCGTGCCTTCACCTTAGCCATTGTTGCTCTCCTCTTCCGGTAGGGGTTTGAGTTGCAGGGCGTCTTTCGGTTCGGGCCGGGGCGGGGCGTCGGGGTGAGATTCGACATTGACGCCGATGTACTCCGAGGTCATGCGCCCGGTCTTCGCGGACCGGAAAAAGCGGTAGAGGTACGGGCCGTGCCCCCGGCCCCCGTTGCACCGGCAATCGGACTTGCACCGGACCATCTGCCACTGATAGCCGCCCGGCTTCGCCGCGCCCCCGGCCCCGCCAGCCTCGCCAGGCTCATCGCCTTGGGCCCCGCGCCGGCCCGCTTCCCGCTCCCGTTCGCGCCCACGCTCGCGACGCGCAAGCTCCCGGCGGGCCTCTTCGATGATGCCCTCAAGCTCCCCGTCAGAGCTTCGTAGCTGTCGTTTGTTGAGCAACGCCGCGCCCCCTTCTCTAGCCTTATATAAGCAATACGGGAAGTGTACCACGATTGATTATATAATGCCAGCACGGGAAGGGCCTCTTCCGAAACCTCTTCCCGGTGTCCGGGGGCTACGGGCCGGAGGCCGGTAGCCCTCCCCCGTGGCCGTCCTGGGGGATGCTCTGAGGGCCATGAGCGTTAGCTGATGGCCCGTGCGGGGGAGTCGCGCTACGCGGCTTCCCGCTTGCTGCGTTTGAGGATTTCGTTGACCGTCGTTTTGGAGATGCCCAGCTCGCCCGCTATCTGCCGTTGTGAGTAACCCGCTCCGACAAGCTCCAGGACCTTGCTCCTGTGCTTGTCTGACGGCCGGTAGCCGGGCCGACGCCCGAACCTCTTCCCGCGTGCTTTAGCCGCCGCCACCCCGGAGCGCACGCGCTCCCGGAGTAGGTCGTGTTCAAACTCGGCTAGAGACGCCATGAGGTTGGTGACTAGCTTGCCTTGCGGCGTCGAAAGATCGAACGTCAATCCGGTTTGGGCAACCAAAGACACATCCCAGCTCGCCAACTCCCCCAGCGTGCCGATAAGGTCCTGTGTGCTCCGGCCCCACCGCGTCATTTCCGTAACGAGCACGGCGTCTATCTCCCGGCGCTGTGCGAGCGCCATGACCCGCCCGCGTTCTACCGGACGCTTGCCCCCGGACTTCCGAACACCCGATAGCGTCTCTTTGAAGACCCCCACAACCTCAAAGCCCGCCCTATCCGCGTACCCGCGTAGGTCCCGCTCCTGCCGCTCTGTGTCTTGCTCTGAGGTAGACACCCGGCAGTAGATAGCCACCCGACGCCCGTTTTTCCGTACCAACTAAACCCTCCCGAATTCGGGGCTTTGCGGCCCGCACAAACGGCGGGTTTCCGGCCCCCTGGAGCCGTACCAGGTGAAGAGGTCTTCTTTTGGTACGGGGCGGGCTATAGCCTTTACGACACGCCCCCCGGAGGCGTGTAGGCGTTCCGGTCGTAGTTCAGGCCGTACTCGTACCTGGCCCGCTCCTGCTCCCGCTCTTTGGCGTTCCGTGCGCGTGCCCCGCCCCCGGCCAATTCGCCCATCTCCCGAAGACGCTCCCGGCGCACCGGCCACGCCGCCGCGAACCGCCCCACGTTGATGAGGTCTTCGTCGTCGCGGACGGGTGTGGTCGCTATCTCGTCCGCCGCTTCAGGGTAGCGCCGCATGATGTCCCGCCGGGCGGCGTCCAACCGGCCCGCCCGGTCCTGGGGATGCTCTTCGGCCGGGGAGCCTTCGGGCTCCGCCCGGAACACCCCCCACGCCCGCCGTAGCCGGTCCAGTAGCTCCTGGAGGTCCACGCCCTACTCCTCTCCCGATGCCCGACGACGCCGGGTAAGCTCGTCCTCTTCGTCCTCGTCTTCTGTGTTCTCTTCCGCCTCCTCGTCTTCGTCGTCTATCGAAAAGACACTGAATACGTCTTTGAAAAAGTCCGGGACGGTCACGAGAGCCGCGATAATACCCGCGATACCGAGCGCCAGCGTCCAGGCGAATAAGCTAGTCAGCGCCGCCGCCACGAGAAACTTAGCGCCCACCACGAAAACGCCGTAGCCAATCCCCAGGGGGATAAGGAACCTCAGAGGCCTGTCGTAAACGGCCGCCCGGATTTTGTCGGCGCTCTTCTGGACTTCGAGTGCTATCGAGCCGAACACGCCGAACCGCTTTTTGAGTCGGTCGGGCCGCTGCCTGGCCCACCCCGTCGCCGCCGTGACCACCGTGATTACGGCGATGGTAGAAAACGGGTCCGTCAACCCGGCGTCCCTCACCCACACCCCGAGAGCACCGATGCCGCCTATCATCAACACCACCCCGACGAGACGCCAAACCGGAGACGTGTATTCGACCGTCTGCTTTATGTGCTTCGTTTCCTTCATTTCGTTACCCCTTCTTCGGTAGGTCCTCTTCCTTCGTGAACACGACCTGTATTTGCTTCTCTCCCGCTATCCCCCTCCAGACGGCGCGGCCTTTTGGACGCCGCGGCAGCATGGTTGCCGCGTCCGTGTCCAGGGCCATAGATGAGGCCGTCTGGTCCATCGGCCCGCACGCGAGCCTCCCGGAGAGATTGAATTTGAGCGGCCCGGTGAGGATGCCCGTGCCCACATCCGGCCTCTGTGTTGTGAGGCATTGGTGGCACCCCGCAGCCCTCCCCAGGGCCGCTATCCGCTCCAGCGCCGCCCGGCCCCGGAGCTTGAGCGCGTCCGACGCCTTGCTCTCCTCGTCTTTGGCGTTGGAGGGCATCGTGACTTGCTGGAGCTCGTCCACGACGAGTAGCCACCTTTTAGCGTGCTGGTCCAGTTTCCTGATGTGGTTGACGCCAGCCGCCTGCATGTCTTCAAACCGCCGGTCCATCTCCGCCTCAACCTCTTTGATCGCCTTGACGATGCCCTCCAAGTCGCGGGCGACGGTGCGGACGCCCGGACGCCCGGCGAGGTATCCCAGCTCAACTTTTTTGGGGTCACAGGCCACGATGCTCCAGGACTCGCAGAAGGTCATCGCATGGCATAGTATGCCTAATTGACTGACTGACTTCCCGTTTCCCGTCTCCCCGGTGTTGAGGAGGTGCGGCGTCTCCTCAACGTCGAAGTATTCCACGCCGTCCACGCTGACCCCGAGCGGGATGCGGTCCCGGTCCCCGCCGCCCTCGTTCTCGATTCGCAAGAGGAGTTCGTCGCGGGAGAGGCTATCGGGCATATCCTCTTTAATCGCGGCCGTCGCCTTGCCCGAACGCCAATCCCAGGAGAGCATCCAGGATGAGCCCCGCGCCGCCGGCAGCCGGGAACGTAGCTGCGTCGTCACCTCCATCTCGTCTTTTTCCTTCATGGCCGTCGGGACTCGGAAACCGAACCTCCACGTCCCGAACCACCGGCCCAGTTGCAGCCGGAGCGGGCGCGGCAGAAACCAAACCAGCGCGGGGTCCAAGCCCGTGTGCCCGGGCACGACGTTGAAGATCGCGTTTTCGACGTGCTGTTCCCAGCGTCGGCGGCGGGCGTAGCAGAACGCCCCGAACACGAGCGCCGCCCCGAACACGGCCCACGGCGAAACCGGGAGAGCAACCGGGTCATCGTCAAACCCGGCATCCAGGAGCAACGCCCCGGCTCCGACGCCCGCGACCACGCGCCCGACGAGCGTTGAGACGAGAAGGCAAAACCCGAACGCGGTACGGTGAATCACGGCCCAAAGGATTTTCAGAGGAATTCCCCAGAGCCCCAGCTTCCCCCAAGCCAGTTCCGAAAGCGTCTCCGGTACGGTGGTCTGAACCTGCTGCCGCTTACGCTTCCACATGCCCATCAGGCAACCTCTTTCTTCGGGGGAACGGTTATCCGGGCCGCGAGCCGTCCGGCGTCCGCGAGCGAAACCCGCCAGCCGGGAACGCCCGACGGGGCCGGGTCGGAAAGCTCTTTCGGGTAGCGCCACAGAGGCCGGTACACACGTGTGAGAGCTTCGTTAGCCACCTCTCCGGTCTCTTCGTCCTTCTTCAGAACCTCGTCTATGCCCGCGACGATGATTAACTGCCCCGGCTCCGCACGGCCCCCGGATGCCTCCCGGATGGTTTCGTTTGCTTCGGCCCAGTCGGGCGCGTCCGGGAGATGCTTTCTGAGATAATCGCGCATGGGTTTGTGATTTGCGTCCGGTGTGAGAATCACTACCGGCTCTAGTTGCGCGTGGGGATTGTGAAACTTCTTCTCGCCCCTATTGGGGGCCAGCAGACGCCGCCAACGCCCGGCATGGTTTGAGATGTCCTGTAGAAGCTCTTTGCGAGCAACGGTCCCGGTTTCTACCTCCAGAAGATAAACGGTCTCCGAAAGCGTGAAAGTCCCGTCTGGAACAATCCTGGAGAAGCGGTAAGGGCTGTCGGCTCTGGGGGTCTTCGGCGTCCCGCTTCCGAACAACGGGAAGTGCGGGCAAGATTCCGAGTAGACGGCGCCGGTTTCCGAACGCCCGTTTCTGGCGGCCTCGATGGTAGCTATCAGGTACTCGTTTCCAAGCAACCTGTGAGACGTTGTACCCGGAAGACGAACACGGCGATAATGTTTGAGCGCCAAAGCATCGTTCTCGTTGCCGAGAACAAACGCTCCGGTTCTCGCTCCAAGGGGGAGGCTCAAGTAATAGGCGGTAGGTGGCCGTCCGGCAGAACGAGAGACCCAACCGGCCACGTCACGCGAGCGCAAGACGTAATCGCCTTTGACGAGGTGCCCTAGCTGGCGTTCGATGGCCGAGCGGTGAAGCCCCGTCAGGCGTTCTATTTGCGTCCGGGTGAGGGCACCGTATCGGTAGAGAAAAGAAAGTATCTCGTGCCCGTGGAGCCCTACGGTTGTCGGGGCTTTAGGCACCGTTGGGCGCCTTTTTGGGGAACGGGAAACGCCCCCCTATTACTCTGGAAGAGTACCCGCCATTTCCGCCATGCC
>CAXTDD010000067.1:0-8540 GCA_964242955.1 uncultured Rubrobacteraceae bacterium
GGCGAACCAGCCGCCGTCCACGGAGAGGGTGTGGCCGTTGACGAAGCCGCTCTGGTCTGGGTCGGCGAGGAAGGCGACGGCGCGGGCGACGTCTTCGGGGGTGGCGAAGCGGGCCATGGGGACGCGGCCCTCTATATCCGCGTCGGTGTAGCCGCCGCCGGCTTGGTCCTCGTCGTCCATCTCCGTCTTGACCCAGCCGGGGCAGACGGCGTTGGCGCGGACGCCGCGACCGCCCCACTCGGCGGCCAGGGTGCGGGTGAGGCCCACGAGGCCGTGCTTGCTCGCGTTGTACGCCGCCCGGTCTCCCACGCCGAGCAGCCCCGCCACGGAGGCGACGTTGACGATGCTCCCCGAGCCCCGTTCCAGCATCGCCTTCCCGAACTCGCGGCACGCGAGGAACGGGCCGGTAAGGTTCACGGCGAGGGTCCTGTTCCAGTCGGCGAGCGACGTTTCCTCGGCCGGGACGATGGTGCTGATGCCGGCGTTGTTCACGAGCACGTCTACGCGACCGAACCCGTCCATCACGGCCCCGACCATGTCCCGTACCGATGCCTCGTCCGAGACGTCGCCGGGGAGGGCCAGGGTTTCGGCGCCGGCGGAGCGGAGCTCTTCCAGGGTCTCTTCCGGCTCGTACAGGTCGTTCGCGGCGATCCGGTACCCCTCCTCGGCCAGCGTGAGCGCCACCCGACGTCCGATGCCGCGGGCGGCGCCGGTGACGAGGGCTACCTCTTCTCTTTGCTTCAAGTCGTCGCTCCTTCTACTTGGCGGTCCAGAGGTACGCGGTGGCGGACGTGCCCCGCCTTCTGGCGTTCTCCACCAGCGGACGGAGATGGGCGGTGAGGTGCTCGATCTCCCCCGGCGTCAGCGCCTCGTTCATGGCCTCCTCCACCGTTGGGATCTTGGGATTGCCGGCGGACCGGAGAAAGACGTCCCAGTCGGTGACCCCGAAGTACGCGTCGTCGGAGACGAGCTCGGCCTCGTAACTCAGGTGGATCTCCCGGAACCCGGCGTCTTCGGCGAGATCGAAGAGGTCCCGCTCGTCAAAGTTCAGCATCGGGTCGGTCTCCGTGGGCTGGATGCGCTGGAAGACGTCCATGACCTTCCGGGCGAGGTCCTGCACCGGCGTCACGTCGTAGCCAAGAAAGAGGTGCGGCGGCTCGGGCTGCTTGAAGCGGTTTATCGGCTCGAAGAGGGAAGCCCGACCGCCCGGCCCGAGCACCCTATGGAACTCCTCGAAAGACCGCCGCTTGTCCTCGACGTAGATCAGGACCGAGCGCGTCGTGACGGCGTCGACGGAACCGTCCTCCACGGCGGAGAGGTCGTCGGCCGGGGCGAGTACAAACTCGCACCTGTCCAGGACGCCGAGCTCCCCGGCGAGGCTCCGGCAATGGTCGAGCAGATCCTGGGAGACGTCGGAGAAGACTACGCGGCCCGACGCGCCGACGAGGTCGAGGGCGCCGAAAGCGATGAGGCCGTCGCCGGCGCCGACGTCGAGGAGCGTATCCCCCTCCCCCAACCCGGCGTTCTCCAGCACCCTGTCGCGCCATGGGACGAGGCCTCCGAGAAACTTCTCGCGCTGCTCCGGGTCCCCGCCGAACCTGCGTTCCAGCAGCCACTCGGCCCAACGGTCGCGCGCCGGCTCCGTCACGCGGCTACCTCAGCACGACGAGGACGTGGAGGCGGAGCAGGAGGCCGTGGCCGAGTTGGTCGCGGCGATCGCCGAGGCCGACATGGCGGCCTGCATGGCCGCCGGGGAAGCCGCCACGGTGTCGGAGACCGCCTTTCCGACCAGCTCTCTTTCGGAGATCTCGTCGAGCCTCTTTCGCACCCCGTCCTGTTTGGCGAGGCCGAAGACGTCGTCGATGAGGTTGCAGGACTTGACCAGGCTCAGGAGGGCGGCCACGCGGGCGTACGGGATGATCCAGAGCACCGTATCTTCTTGCCGCCTCAAGACGCCGCGGGCCATGAGCCGGTCCGTCACCTGGTCCTTGGGCCACCGGCCGCCGAGGACGCGCACCCAATGCTCCGCGCCGCGCGGCTTACGGGCCGCGCCGATCTCGCGCAGTGCGTCGTCGAGGAGCCCGTCTCCCGTGGGCGAGGGGTCCAGGACCACGACGCGGTCCTGCTCCGTCCCGGGCCGCTCACTCAAGATCAGGTCCATCAGCATGGCCCCCGCCAACCCGAAAGGGAGCGACGCGGAGGCGGCGCTGTTTATCCTTCCGCGCCCGTCTTCGAGGGCCAACAGCAACAGTTCTTCGGCAAGGTTGAGCAAATCTTTACCCCCTGTCAGGGAACCCGTAGTCTCGAGCCCACATTTTACGGGCGTCGAGCGTCTCAGGCGCGGTCTTTACGCGTCCCTTGCTCTGCGTCGGACCCCTGTCAGGGTCCGACGTCCCACGCCACCGCGCAACTTCTCCAGCCGGCTCCAGTGCTCGTCGATAGCGACGCGGCCCTCTCGCCAACCGTAGAGAGTTCCTGAGAGACGCCATCGGGATGACCGTGGTGGGCTTTGGCGCCGCTGGCGCGGAGCCCGGACAACCTCGCTCCGGCGGCGGGGATCGCGGACACCCCATGCCGAAGGAGCACCGCATGACCAGGCTATCGTCCGCCGCCTGGGCGGCGCACAACCTCGGGCTCGCCGCCTGCTTCGGCGGCCAGCTCTTCGGCAAGGTAGCCCTGAACCCGAACCTCGGCGTCCTCGACAACCCGGCGGAGCGCGGCAAGTTGCCGAACGCGGCCTGGAACGGCCACAACCTCATCAACGCCGCCTCCTTCGCGACGGCGGCGACCACCTGGTTCCCCGGGCGTCTCGGGTTCTCTGGCAAAGAGATAGACGGGCAGACGCGCAACCTGGTGCTGGTCAAGGACGCCCTGTTCGCGGCCGGGGCCCTGACCGGGCTGGCCAGCCTGATCCAGGGCAGGACGCTGGCCGGCCAGGCGCCGGGGGGGCGGTGCCCATCCAAACCGGGACCACCCCCGCCGCCCAGACGCCTGAGAAGGCGGCGGCGCTGCTACGCTCAGTAAACCTGCTCGGCAACGCGAGCATAGCCATCATCGGCGGCATCCTCGGCGTGACCTAGGCGCTCTCCATGAAGGCCAGCGGGTCCCAGCGCTTCGGCGCCGTCTCCCGGCTGCTGCCGTAGGCCCCCGCGCCACGGGCGTCGCGGCAAGAAGCGCGTCCCCGCCGGAGAACGAACGGGGCCGGATGGGCGGTCTGAGCGTCGTCATCCCGGCGCTCAACGGGGAGAGCTACCTCGGGGCCCCTTCCCGCGTCCTAGCGCGCGGCCTCGGGCCACCGCCTGGCGGCGTAGAGCGCGAGTTGGGTGCGGTCCCTGAGGCCCAGCTTGCGCAAGATTTTCGAGACGTTGTTCTTGGCCGTTCCCTCGCTTATGTACAACTCGCCGGCTATCTCGGCGTTGGTGGCACCTTGACCGACGAGCCTGGTCACCTCGATCTCCCTGCCGGAGAGTACCTCAGGCTCGCCCTCCGCACGTTCGTCTGTTGCGATAGACGACCTCGCAAGCTCGGCGACGAGCCTGGAGGCGACGGGGCTGCCGAGGACGGTCTCACCCCTGCTGGCCTTCTTTATGGCGGAAACCAGGTCTTCGGGCGAGGTGTCCTTGAGCAGGTAGCCTCTGGCACCGGCCCTCAGGCCCCCGAAGACGTACTCGTCGTCGTCGAAGGTCGTCAGGACGATCGCCGCTATTCGTGGGTGCTCCTCCGAGAGGTGCCGGATCAGCTCTATCCCGTCCATCCTGGGCATCCTGGCGTCCACGAGGACCACCTCAGGCTCGAGACGGGGGATCTGCCGCAGCGCCTCCACGCCGTCTTCGGCTTCGCCCACGACCTCGATCGTTTCTTCGGGTTCGAGCAGTTCCACGATGCCGCGACGCACGAGGAGCTGGTCCTCCACGACCACTACCCTCACCGCCTTCCCGGTCAACGCTACCCGTCCTCCTGACCTGCGGAGGGATTTCTCGGGAGCGCGATCCGCAGCGCGAAGCCGCCTTCGGGACGGTTGCCGGCGGTAGTCGTGCCCCCGAGCGCCTCGACGCGTTCCTGGAGCGCCGCGAGCCCGAACCCGCCCGTCGTCGCTCTTTCGGGGGCACCTTCGCCGTCGTCGACGATGGTTAGCCCGAGTTCCTCGGGTTCGAAGGCCAGCCTCACGCGCATCCGGCGGGCGCGAGAGTGTTTGGCGGCGTTGGTGAGGCCCTCTTGCGCGGCGCGGTATAGCACCAGCCCCGCCTCCTCGGAGAGTTCCCCCTCCTCGCCTTCGAGCTCGAAGGACACCTCGGGACCCGCACCGTCGAAGGAGCGCGCCAGCGCGGCCACGGCCGCCACCCCCCTCCGCGCATCGAGGGCGGGCGGCATGAGGGCGCGCCCCGCGCGCCTCACCTCCGCGAGCGCCGAGAGGGTTGACTCCCTCGCCTCCCTCACCTTCTTTCGGGCCCTCTCGGGGTCCTTCTGGCCGAACCTTTCCGCGTTCTGCAACTGCAGGTTTATCGCGGTCAGGTGGTGGCCCACGGAGTCGTGGACCTCCCTCGCGATGCGGGCGCGCTCCTCGGAGATCGCGAGCTCCTTGACCTTTCCGGACTGGCGCCTGAGCTCCGCATTCGCCTGCTCGAGCTTCCCGAGAAGCGCCCTGGCTTCCCCACGGCTCCTCTCGGCGTCGACCACCGCCTTGCAGATGCCGACCACGAAGGCGGCCACCGGGACCATGATGACCGCCAGAAACACGGCCCCGGCGAAACGGGCGTCCCGAGGCAGGTAGAGGTAGCCGCCGGCGAAGGCCAGCGGCAGGGTTATGGTCGCCAGGGCGGCGCCGCGCCCTGAACCGAACAGGAACACCCCGTCGGCCACGGCTATCGAGTAGAGGGGCAGCGACCACATCACGCTGGTCGTCTGACAAAAAGCAAAGACGGCGCCGATGAAGAAGGCCAGGGCCAACAGCTTACGGCGCCCGCCCGTTCGCGGGTCCCAGGACAGCGCGAGCCAGGCCGCGACCAGGACCACCGTGGCCGCCGAGACGGGCACGACGCCGACCCTGCGTCCCTCGCCCAAAAGGTCGAAGGTCCAGGTAAGGAGGGCCGCCGCCAGCGCGCTCCAGAACAGCAGGACGAAGATGCCAGGACGGCGCGCCGTGCCCGGGCCTTCCGCTCCAGTAACCGCCGCCCTGGCTTGGCGCAGCCGGGCCCGGATGCGATTCTTGTTCGGGTCCATCTCGTGCTTTCCGAAGGCCATGCCCCACCTTAGCGCCGTTGGGCCGGGCGTTCATCCCCCGTGCGTCATCACTTCGAGCACGCCCGGGGTTACCAGGGTAACGCGAACCGTTACCCGCGTCACGTCCCGACGGCCCGGGGCGATTACCTGCGAGTCCCCGCGAAGTGACCGGAAAGTGTCTCGCGGCAGATTAAAAGGGCGAGGCGCCGATCTAACCTGACGGTCACAAAGCCCGGAATCGCCGAAAGACCGGGCAGGGAACGACGTTTGCGGTGTCGAGAGCCCGAACCGAAGGAAGGAGAAGGCGACATGGCAGAGAGAGCGCACCCCACGGCTTCGGGCGTGAGGCTGCGCCCGTTGCGGCGCTGGCCGGGGTGGGTCGGGTACGCGGCCGGCGGCTGGTCGTTGGTTTACGGACTGTTCGGGCTGTGGTGGGCGTTTGGCGGCACGGGCTTCCCCTTCGGGACCGAGAACGATCCCAAGGCCGCCGTGGAGTCGCTTTTGGGCGGCGCGCGGGCGGACTCCGCCGCGCCGGTGCTCACCGGTCTTGGCCTCGTCGGGGCGGTGGCGGCGTTTGCGATGGCTAAAGGATCGCGAGGGAGCAGGGTAGTCCGCGCGGCGTTGCTCGTCTTCGCGTGGGGCGCGTGCGTCGCGCTGCTCCTCATCGTACCGGACCGTCGCGTCCTCATTGCCATCGCCTTCGCGCCGATCTTCCTCCTCGGCGCCCCTTTCGGATGGCCGCCTGTGGACTACTTCGAGGTCGCCCTGCCGTGGCCGGTGCTAAACCAGGCCCTCTGCATGGCCGGGGGGTTCTTGTGGGCAGGGACCGCCGTGGTCTACCGGCGCCGGATAAGGGAGGCCTGCGGTAATTGCGGTCGGACCGCGTTTGACACCGGGTGGACGACGCCCGACTCGGCGGCGCGGTGGGGGAGGTGGGCCACTTACGTGGCGGCCATCGTCCCCCTCCCGTACGCCGCAATCCGGTGGGCTTGGGCTTTGGGGGTCCCGTTGGGTATCTCTGAGGAGTTCCTGCGCGAGGGGCAGGAGATCGGCATGTGGTGGGCGGGGGCGGCCCTCTCCACGGTGGACCTCGCGGGCGCGATCCTGACCCTCGGGCTCGTCCAGCGCTGGGGAAAAGTGTTTCCGCGCTGGATGGTGGGCCTCTCCGGAAAGCGCGTTCCCCCGGCGCTCGCGATAGTGCCGGCCTCGCTGGTCTCCGTCGCGGTGACCTCCGCTGGGTTCCAGCTGGTCCGCGGGTTTCTCGCCGACGGCTTCCCCGCCGACGGCTGGGCGACCACCGCCCCGGGCCTGCTCTGGCCGATCTGGGGCGTCGCTCTGGGCGCCGCGACGCTCGCCTACTACTACCGCAGACGCGGCGGGTGCGCCCACTGCGGACGCGGCAAAGAGAGCCCGATGTCCGGGCTGAAAGGATCGGTGCGATGACGAACATATCTGGTACCTCAGCGGCCGGCAAACGGACGCGCCGGGCTAGATGGACCGGATACGCCGCCGCCCTCTGGGCGCTCGTCTTCTCCCTCATGCACCTCTACTGGGGGATAGAGGCCTCCACCACCGGGCGGCTCACCGCCGGCGGGTCGATAACCGTCACGGACGGGGCAGAGAGCTCTGATTGGGTGGCGTTTGTGGGCATCCTATGCGTGATGGGCGTGATCGTCGCTTTGCTACGTTCCCGGGGCGAGAGGATGCCGGACCGGATGCGGCTCGGCCTCGTCGGGACGGCGTGCGCGGCGATGACCGCATACGTCGTCTACGCCTTCGCCGCTAACGGCTTCGTGTGGCTCATAGCTCCCGGCGTTCTTCTCGCCGTCGGCGCGGTGATCGCGCTAGCCCTGATCCAACCATGGGGACGGGCTATCCCCCGCCCCCTGTTGCTGCTCCTCGCCTGGGTCGGCGGCGCGATCCTGATCCTGAAGACGCTCTACGGCGCCCTCCTCCAGGCGCTGGCGGTCTTCGGCGTCATCACGTGGCAGCGGCTGCAGATCTTCATAGGCGCGCCTGTGTCGCAGGCTCCGACGGCCCGGGAGGGTACGCGCGAGACCGTCTTGAACTTCCTCGTCTGGAACCCGTGGTTCCTGCTCGGGGGCGTCCTGTTTTGTGCCGTAGCCTGGGTGGCAAGCCGAGATCCCCCAAGACTCTCCCATGAGCCTGCCGACGACGTTTATCGAGGGAAGGCGCCGAGTCCATTACCGGAACATCCGCGGCGCCGCGGGAGCGCGGGAGGCGAGCACAAGGTGGAGAGGGAGTCGGGTGAGATGCAGGAACAGACGAAGGAGGTCAACGTGAGGAACGTCATCGTGTCGGAGTTCGTGACGCTCGACGGCGTCGTCCAGGACCCAGGCTGGACCTTCCAGTTCGGGAGCGAAGAGCAGCAGAGGTTCAAGTTCGAGGAGTTGGCCGCCGCCGACGCCCTGCTGCTTGGAAGGAAGACCTACGAGGGCTTCGCCGCGGCCTGGCCCCAGATGGAGGAGCAGACGGGCGAATATGGAAAATGGATGAACGGCTACCCCAAGCACGTCGCTTCCGCCACCCTCCAAGAGCCGCTGGGGTGGAACGCGAGCCTCGTCGGGGGAGACATTGCGGAGGGGATCTCCGCACTGAAGCGGCGAGAGGGTAAGGACATCCTCGTCTTCGGCAGCGGAGATCTGGTCGACACGCTGGTGGAGCACGACCTCGTCGACGAGTGGCGCCTGATGGTCTTCCCGATCGTCGTGGGCGAGGGTAAGCGTCTATTCGAGGAAGGACTCGACGCGAAGATCCTAAAGCACGTCGGGACGGAGACGTTCGCCTCGGGCGTCGTGGTCCTCACCTACCGGCCGGCGCGAGACGAAGCGAAAGGATAACCGAATGAAGGCGCGACAAGTGGTCGACGCGATCCCGGACGGCCTCGCCGCGTTCCGTGCCCCCTCCGCCGATGAAGGGGCCGCGGTCGGACCGTGCACGACCAAGAAGGGCACGACGAGGAGGTGTAGCCATGTGGAAGTTCGAGCACACAGTAGAGACGGGGGCGCCGCGAGAGGCGGTCTGGCGGCTCTGGGAGGACGTGCCCGGCTGGAAGAAGCGGGATGAGGCGCTGGACTGGGCACGCCTGGACGGGCCGTTCGCGACCGGAACGAGGGGCGTGCTCAAGCCTCGCGGCGTCGTCGGCGCCCTCCACGTCAGGTTCGCGCCGCCCTTCGAGCTGGAGGAAGTCGTGCCCTACGAGTCATTCACGCTCGCGCAGCGGATCCCGCTCGGGTACATGCGCACCCACCACGAGCTCGAGGAGACCGACACGGACCTGAGGAGGCTCACCCAGCGCG
>CAXTDD010000068.1:0-8506 GCA_964242955.1 uncultured Rubrobacteraceae bacterium
ACGCTTGGCGGTCCTGGCGGCGCTGGTGTCCATCGTGGCAAGCTCGGCGCTGGTGACGACCGCCCTGCTCCTCCTGGCGGCCCAGCAGGCCGCGGGCGGCGCGGAGAGCGTCAGCAGTTGGCGCTTCGAAGGCGCAGATGCCGTGGTGAAACCGTCCGACCGGGTGAAGTTGAGGAACGGTGAAGCTTTGGATCTATGGACCATGCCGAGACTCACCGAGGAGCAGCAGGAGAGGATCGTCGCCGCGGACGGCGTGGCCTCGGTCGCGTTCGAGACCCCATTTCCCGCCTACGCGGTGACCGACGGCGACGGCGTGATCGGAGACGCCATCACCCGGTCGTGGGGCCACCCCTGGTCGACGGCCGAGGCAGACGGCGCATCCTTGGTAGATGGGGCCGCTCCTTCCGCCGACAACGAGGCAACTGTCGATCAGGAGATCGCGGAGGAAACCGGCGCTTCTGTCGGGGACCGTATCGCGGTGCAGCTTGCTACCGGCGTGGAATCTTACGTCGTTTCGGGGATCGCCGAGCGCGGCGGCGGGCAGTTCGAGCGGGCCCTGTTCTTCACCCCGGACGTCGTGACGAAGAAGGGCGGGCGGCCCGTCCTCGCCCTGGTGAGTTTCGATGATGCTGCGGCCTCCGGCACAGGTTCCGCCGAGGCCCTGCAGACCGCTCTTCCCGGCCTCCAGGTGATGACCGGCGCGGACAAGGCGACGGCGTTGCGGCTCGACCTGCGGCAGGCGGAGCTGGCCGGCAGCGGGGGCCAAGTCTTCCTGTTTAGCGCGTTCCTGGCGCTGATGATCGCGGTGTTCGTCGTCTCCAGCACCCTGTCCGTCTCGATACAGCAACGGCGGCGCGAGATCGCGATGCTGAGGATCGTGGGGACCCGCCCCAAGCTCGTGCGCCGGATGGTGACCTGGGAGGCGCTCTTCGTCGGGCTCCTCGGCGGCGCAGCCGGGACCGTTGCCGGCATCGCGCTGGCCCATCTGGCGAACCAGTTGCTCATCGACCAAAACCTCATGGCCCGCGCGACGACGGTAGCGGTCACCCCCGGCGCACTCCTTGCGGGACTGGGCTCCGGTTTGGCTACCGCTCTGTTCTCGGCTTGGGTCCCGGCGAGGCGGGCCACGAAGATGCCTCCGCTGGACGCCCTGCGCTCCGCCGACGTGCAACCCTCGGCTTCGCCGGCGTGGCGGACGGTCCTCGGTTGGATACTGCTCGGGGCGGCGATCGCCAGCGTCACGGGGACCTTCCTTATTGGCGGCCCGATCCCGCTCGCGCCCGGCTCGATCGTCGCCGCATTGTTGCTTTTCGCGGCGCTGCCGCTACTTATCGGGGCGAGCGTGCTGCTCGGTCCCCAACTGCTGCGTCTGGTCCTGGCCCCGCTCGGGCGGACACTGCGCCGCCCTTTCCCGGGCTTTATCGCCGAGCGTTCCATCCGGTCAGACCTGCGCCGGACGGCCGGGGTGTCCGTGCCGCTGACCCTGCTCGTCGCCGTCTCGTGCGTGTTCTTGTTCCAGGAAAGGGCCAACCATCAGGCCTCGTCGCGCGGCTACGAGCGACATCTCGTCGCGGACGCGGTCGTGACCAGCGATGCGGCCGGCGGGAGAGAGCTAGGCGTCCCCACGAACGCGGCCGCCGTGGTCGACGACGTCCCCGGTGTCGCCGCCGCATCACCGACCATCTCCTCGGAACTGATCCTCGACGAACCCGGGGCCTCGCAGCCCACCGCGAGCGTGACCGGCGTCGACCCCACTAGCTTCACCCGCGTGCTAGATTTCGATGTGATCGACGGAAGCTGGGAAAACTTCGGAGACGGGAGCATCGCGGTCTCCGGCGAAGGCGCATCGGACAAGGGCTGGAGCGTGGGCGACCGGGTATCCTTCTTCTACGCGGACGGCACCCCGGGCACCGCCACCGTCGCGACGATCTACCGCGAACCCGTGGGGGGCGGGAGCAGAGAGATGACGGTCCCCATCGGCACGCTCTCCCCGCACCTCATCGAGACGTTCGCGAACGCCGTGTACGTCGACCTCGAACCGGATGCGGATCAGGAGGAGACCATCGCCGCGATTAACGGGGCGCTCGGCACCTCCGTCCCCGGCACGACGGCGATGGCTAAAGACCGGCACCTCGCCGACGAGGCGACGCAGAGCAGCGGAGGCGACTGGACCCTCCTCATCGTGGTTCTCATCCTCGGCGGCT
The DNA here is from genome assembly GCA_964242955.1 of uncultured Rubrobacteraceae bacterium. Classification (GTDB taxonomy): domain Bacteria; phylum Actinomycetota; class Rubrobacteria; order Rubrobacterales; family Rubrobacteraceae; genus Rubrobacter_D. Next base: position 2,205 of record CAXTDD010000068.1, read on the forward strand.
ACGCGGGCATCTCGGCCATCAACGTCCTTATCGGCTCGACGGTGTTCCGCAAGCCGGAGTTCGCGCTGCTGCGCCTGGCCGGGACCCGCAAGAAGCAGGTGATCTCTTCTTTGTTCGTGGAGACGCTCGTCGTCGCGACGAGCGCGGTGTTGGCGGGCACGGCAATCGCGGCCGTGATCCTGGTCGGGTACGGTTACCTGATCACGGACGACATCTGGTTGCCGTTCGTGTGGCCCACGTACGCCGTCATCGTGGCCTGCGCCTACCTGGCGGCCTTTATCGGCACCCTGGCCCCCGTGCAGACCGCGCTCAAAGCCGGTCCGTTGGAGGCGACCCGGTGAGGCGGGCGAGCACCGAGAGGCTTGCGAAGCAAGTAAGATTCAACGTATGAGGCTCGCGCACACAAAGCGCCGGGAACCGTCCGCGCCGACGAGAGCGCCGGCCGCCGCCGTTCCCCGGACGGCCGGACAAGCCCTCCGTCACCGGCCGTGGTCATTGCTCCGCACGGGCTGGCCGTGGCGGTCCCTGGCCTACCTGCTCGCGACGCCGACCACCCTGATCTACCTGCTGCTCCTAACGCTGCTCACCCTGGTCTACTTGCTGCTGCTAGCAACGCCGCTCGTCCCGGCCTACGTGCGCGCGACGCCGCTCGTCTTCGTCGCCGGGGCGGTCGTCTGCTGGCCGCTGACCGTGCTCGTCGCGGTGCCGCTCGGCCGGGTCGAGCGCGCCCGGTTGGGCTGGATCGATCTGGACGAGATCGAGAACCCTCACCAACCGCTCCGGGGCTTGACCCTGCGGGAGCGGGTACGGGTGCGCGTGAGAGAGCGGGCGACCTGGACCGAGATCCTGCACGTCACCCTCCTGTTTCCCCTGGGACTTCTCAACCTCACGGTCCTCTTCTTCGCGCTCTTCTTCGTTCTCGCGATGATCGTCTGGCCGATCAACGTGGTCGGAATCCGGGTGGTCGAGGGCGACCTCAACGGGTTCGCCCGGGCCCAGGGGATCTCTCCCGATTCTTTCGAGATGGGCCTCCCGTTCCAGGTCGGTTTGTTCGTCGCGGGAATCCTGCTCTTCGTCGCCGGCTTCTACGCGATCACGCTTATTGCCGAAGGCCAGCGCTACATCGCCCGCTACCTCCTCGGCTACGACGAACGCGAACGGCTCGGCAGAGAGCTGGCCGGCGTCACCACCTCCCGCGCCCGCATCGCCGCGGCGTTCGACGACGCACGCGGCAGGATCGAGCGCGACCTCCACGACGGGGCGCAACAGCGGCTCACCTCCGTCGTCATGACGCTGGCGACCACCAGGTACCAACTGACGAAAGGCGAGGACGTGACGCCCCTCCTCGACCGGGCCACCACCGAGGCCCAGCAAGCCATAGACGAGCTCCGCGACCTCGTCCACGGCATCTACCCGGCCGCCCTGCGCGAACACGACCTGACGGGCGCACTCCGGGATGCCGTCGAACGCTGCGGGGCGCCCGCCAACCTCGACCTCGAACTGGCTGAGCCGCTCCCGAGCGAGGTGGAGGTCGGCATCTACTTCGCCATCAGCGAACTACTGACGAACGTCACCAAGCACAGCGGAGCGACGTCTCTTGCCCTCGTCGTCCGGCGGCACCGCGAATCCCTCGTGGTCACCCTCACCGACGACGGCGTCGGAGGAGCTTCCACGGGCGGCGGCACCGGGCTGCTCGGGGTCGCCGACCGCGTCGAGACCCTCGGCGGGACGCTCGCCATCGACAGCCCCCAGGGCGGTCCGACGGTCATCGGCATCGAAGTGCCGTGCGCGTAGTCGTAGCGGAAGACTCGGTGCTGCTCCGCGAAGGGCTCGTCCGTCTCCTCGAAGCGGCCGACCACGAGGTCGCCGCCGCGGTCGGTGACCCCGAAGCCCTCATCCAAGCCGTCACCGCGCACTCGCCCGACGTGTCGATCGTCGACGTCCGCATGCCGCCGACCTTCACAGACGAAGGCGTCCGGGCGGCGCTCACCATCCGGCGCGGGAATCCCGAAGCGAGGATCCTGGTGCTCTCCCAGGTCGTCTCCGGCAAGGCGGCCACCGAACTGCTGGCCTCCGGCGGGGGCGAGATCGGCTACCTGCTCAAGGACCGCGTCGGCCACATGGAGGAGTTCCTCGGGGCACTCGACGCCATAGCCGCCGGCGGAGAGGTCATCGACCCGCAGGTCGTCAGGAAGCTCCTCCAGCGCAAGATTCATGTCGGTAAACTCACCTCCCGAGAGACCGAAGTCCTCGCGCTAATGGCCGAGGGGAAGGCGAATACCGCGATCGCCCGGGAACTCTTCGTCAGCGACGCGGCCGTCGCCAAGCACATCAACAGGATCTTCGCAAAGCTCGGGCTCGGCGGCGACGATTCCGTCCACAAGCGCGTCCAGGCGGTCCTCGCTTACCTGCAGTCCTAGGACCATTCGTGCCCGAGAACCTCGGACGCCGAGACGCGCCCGACTGTCGTCAATACGCTCTTGACAGGCATGCGTGACCCTGACAGGGCTTCCACGTCCGTGCTTTTCCCCTGGAAAGAGCAGCATTCTCTTTGTGGGCGATGCTGGGTTCGAACCAGCGACCCCCTCCTTGTAAGGGAGGTGCTCTACCCCTGAGCTAATCGCCCGTGTTAGCCGGTCAGCTAGTCAGCATCTCAGCCCGTCAGCTTCTTCTCTTGCTGACTAGCTGAAATGCTGAGAGCCGCGAAGCGGCGTGCTGACCGGCTATCAGGTGCCCCCAACGGGATTCGAACCCGTGCCGCCGCCTTGAAAGGGCGGTGTCCTGGGCCTCTAGACGATGGGGGCCCGTGAGCCGGAAATCACGCAACACGCCTTTGTATGAGGGGGATTGACGGGTTCACGGGATAAGTGTACCGCATAGCTGGTGCCAGGTCTAAGCAGGATTCTGGCTCCCACCGCCGGCACCCAACAATGGGGTTTAGACGGACGTGCGTCGGCGTCCGCGCGCTGAGATGAGCACCAGGGGCGCTTTTCTACGTCCTGAGCGTCGGCAGAGACGGTACGCCCCTCCCTGCTGGCAGCGTGACGCCTCGAAAGGGCGGTGCCCTGGGCTTCCAGCCGGTAGGGGGGTCGTGAGCCAGGAAGGGATCGAACCTTCGACACGAGGATTAAAAGTCCCCTGCTCTACCACTGAGCTACTGGCCCGCCGTTCGGCGAAAAGTTTACCAAATGGCTTCCACTTTTGGTTGTGGCGGGCGTCACCTTTCGCGTTCGGTACGGCGGGCGAAGAAGAGGGCGCCGGCTAGGGCCAGTATCAGGACCGTGAGAACGCCGAGCTCCAGGATCAGGTCGTCGAAGCGCGGCGTGCCGAGGTTCTGCTCGATAGAAGCGGTGACGGCCAGGATACGCCGGACGACGGCTATGAGCCCTATCAGCAGGAAGGGCTCCGCCGTGACCTCCCGTTCTCGCACGATGGTGCTTATGGTCCCGAGCAACTCGGCGAAGATAAAGATCAGGAGCACCTTGTCCAGTACGTCTAATGCGGTCTGTAGCGGCCCGAGTTCGACGACGTTTCCGAAGCTCGCGAGGGCCGAGACAAAGACCATGACGATGGTCGCGAGCAGGAAGAGCGCAACCCCATAGTAGGCGCCCCTCTCCGCGAGGTCTATGAACCGGGCCGGTCGCGGCCCTCGCGTCTCCCTGTCCTGCTCGCGCTCCACGGGGCTAATGGTTGAAGTGGCGGCGGCCGGTGAAGACCATCGCCACGCCGTATCTCTCTGCAGCCCCTACGACTTCATCGTCGCGGACGGAGCCGCCGGGCTGTATGACGGCCTCGATGCCGGCCTCCGCGAGGGCCTCGACCCCGTCCGCGAAGGGAAAGAAGGCATCGCTGGCGGCGACGGCGCCCCGAACCCGGTCCCCGGCCTTCTTGACCGCCGTCTCCGAAGAGTCCACCCGGCTCATCTGGCCTGCCCCGACACCGACCGTCGCACCGTCCTTTACGAGCACTATGGCGTTGCTCTTCACGGTGCGCGCGACCCGCCAGGCGAAGAGCAGGTCGGACATGAGGCCGGGCGAAGGTTTATTCACCGTGACGATCTTGTAGTCCGTGTCGTCCTCGATGGTGTCCGTATCCTGGAGAAGAACGCCGCCCGTGACGCTCTTGGCCGAGAGCGGTGGCCTGGCTATGGGTCCTGCCCGTAGCACCCTGGTGTTGGGCTTGGCGGCGAGGGCCTCCCGGGCCTCCGGTGTGAAGGCCGGGGCCAGCAGGACCTCGGTGAAGACGTCGGAGATCTCCCCCGCCAATTCCCCGTCTACCTCGCCGCTGAGGGCCACCACGCCGCCGAAGGCGGAGAGCGGGTCGGAGGCGAGCGCCTTGCGGTATGCGTCTACCAAAGAGTCACCTACCGCGGCACCGCAGGGGTTGGCGTGCTTGACGATCACGGCCGCCGCCGGCGCTCCGAGGTCGGTGAGGTTTGCCAGCAGGGTCCTGGCCGCGTCGAGGTCGTAGAGGTTGTTGAAGGAGATCCCACGCCCCTGTAACTTCTCGACGCCGGAGAGCAGATGCTCCTCTCCCTCCTCCGCGTAATAGGCCGCCTCTTGATGCGGATTCTCTCCGTAACGCAAGGGGGAAATCTTCTCGTAGCGGACAACTCTCCGTTCCGGAAAAACGCCGTCGTCAGCCTCCTGACCCGCGAGCCAGGCGGAGATCGTGGCGTCGTACTCAGACGTTCGGCGGAAGGCCGCGAGCGCCAGACGGCGGCGGGTCTCCTCGGAGACCTGGCCTTCGTTTTCCAGCTCGGCCGTCACCTCCTTGTAGAACTCGGGCGAGGGGACCACCGTGACGCTCTTGAAGTTCTTGGCCGCGGCGCGGAGCATCGCGGGGCCGCCCACGTCTATCTGTTCAATGGCTTCTTTCTCGGGGGGGTCGCCGGAGACAGTCTCTTCGAACGGGTAGAGGTTTATGCAGACGAGGTCTATGGGGCCTATGTCGTGTTCGACGAGTTGGGTTACGTGGTCGGGGTTTTCGAGGTCGGCGAGGATGCCGCCGTGGATCTTGGGGTGCAGCGTCTTTACGCGGCCGTCGAGCATCTCCGGGGTGCCGGTTACCTCGGAGACCTGGACGACGGGGACGCGGGACTCTTCCAGGGCTTTGGCAGTGCCGCCGGTCGAGACGATCTCGAACCCCATCCCGGAGAGTTTGCGCGCGAACGCGGCGACCCCGCGTTTGTCTGAGACGGATACCAGCGCCCGACGCTTCATACAGCCACCTTTCCCCAGAAAAAATCAGCGACGGCCCGCACGAGCAGCCGGTGCTCGACCGGGTGCAGCCGCTCCAGCAGGCTCTCTTTGGTGTCCCCGGCGAAGACCGGCACGGCCTCCTGGGCCACGACCGGCCCCGCGTCCACCTCCTCGACCATGAAGTGGACCGTCACGCCCGTCTCCCCGACACCCGCCTCCAGCGCCCGCTCCACCGCGCGGAGCCCCCGAAACTCCGGCAGGAGCGACGGATGCACGTTCAAGACGGCCGGGAAACGCTCCAGGAAGGCCGGCGAGAGGACGCGCATGTACCCCGCCCCGACGACGAGCTCTACGCCGTGGGCGGCGACCCTCTCGGCCAGCTCCCGGTCGAAGTCTTCCCTGTCCTCGAATCCCTCGGGATCGACGTGCTCCGCCGGTACTCCGGCACGACGCGCCCGCTCGAAGGCGAAGGCGCCTCCCCTGTCCCCGGCGACCACCGCGACGTTCCCGGGGTAGGCGTCGAGCAGGGCCTGGAGGTTCGTTCCCGAGCCCGAGGCGAGCACCGCGAACCGCGAGCCCTCAGGCAAGACTTCAGGCAAACCGGACACCCGGACCGTCCGTGACCGTCCCGATCCTCCACGCTTCGCAGCCCGACGCGCGGAGGACTTCGACGCTTCGCCCCGAGTCCTCCGAAGCGACGACCGCGCAGAAACCGACGCCGAGGTTGAAGACCCGGCGCATCTCGTCTTCGGGGACGTTGCCTAAAGACCGGATCAGGCCGAACACCGCCGGCTCGTTCCAGGATCTCGAGTCGAGCTCGGCCCCGAAGCCCCCGAGAACGCGCGGCAGGTTCCCTACGATACCGCCCCCCGTAACGTGCGCCATCGCCCGCACCCTGACCTCTTCACGGAGAGCCCCGATCTCGCGCACGTAGGCCCGGTGCGGCTCCAGGTACGCCTCCCCCACCGAACGGTCCAGCGGGTCCAAGGTGTCGTCGTAGGAGACGCCGGCGTCAGCGAGGACCTTGCGGGCGAGGGTGTAGCCGTTCGTGTGCAGGCCGCTGCTGGAGAGCCCGATCACGGCGTCCCCGGGCCCGACCTC
>CAXTDD010000069.1:0-3363 GCA_964242955.1 uncultured Rubrobacteraceae bacterium
CGGTGAGGGCCCGCGGGTGCTGATCCTGACGACCTTCGACCTCGACGAGTACGCCTACGACGCGCTCCAGGCGGGCGCGAGCGGCTTCCTCCTCAAGGACGCGCCCTTGAATGACCTGGTCTCGGCGATCATCCATGTGCACCTCGGCGACGCGGTCGTCGCGCCCAGCACCACGCGCCGTCTCCTCGACCACTTCGCGGGCAACTTGCCCGCCACGCGCGAGCAGCGTCCCATCCCGGACGAGCGTCGGCTCGGGGAGCTGACGCCGCGGGAGAACGAGGTGCTGCAACTGGTAGCCAGGGGGTTGTCGAACGCGGAGATCGCCCGGGAGCTGGTGGTGACAGAGGGCACCGTCAAAACGCACGTGGGCCGGATGCTGACCAAACTCGGCCTCCGCGACCGGGTCCAGGCCGTGGTACTCGCCTACGAGACCGGCTTGGTCGAAGCTGGCGACCGCTGAGCGACGGCGGCGATCGCCTTCGGGACGCGTCGGTTGCGTCTGGCGGATTCCGCGCCCAAATGTGTAGTCCCTAAGGCATACGTGCTCCGATTCATCTATCTCGGGTAAGACGCAAAAGATCTGCCACGAGGGAGACGCTCCTCGCTGCCGGCGTCGGTACCGTAGATCGCATGGCCTGCATCGTCGCCATCGATCAGCTCAACAAGCACTGCGGCAAGCGCGCGGTCGTGGAGAACCGAATCACGGATCCGGCGGAGGACTTGCTCGCATCTATCGGGCTTAGATCAAGGGTTACCCCTCGGAGATACGAAGGAGCGAAGAGTGGACCATTACGGACCTTTCATCGTGGCGCTACCTGACGTCGACTCTGGTTCTCTGGTCCAGGAACGCCTGCAGGGTCTCACCGACGCGAGGCTCGATCATCCGTCGGGGCGGCCTTGGCTCCTGGCGCGGGTGGGACCGCAGAACCTGCGCGCCCACGCCGAAGGCGAGCGTCGGGTCGCCGTGGTGGGACAGACATCGGCGAGCCCCGACGATCTTGAGCGTATCGCCCGGAAGGTGCGTACGCCTCGCGAGTTGGCAGATTTTTCCCGACGGTTCGATGGAAGTTTCTGCGTATTTGGTTCGTTCGAGGGTCTCTTGTATGCGAGCGGCCCCGCAATGCAGACGCGCCGCATATTCCACGCGGAGTTCGGCGGTGTTCGGGTCCTGGCGGACCGTGCGGATATACTCGCTGACCTTTGCGGTTTGGAGGTGGACTACACCGCGTTAGGCTTGCGACTTGCCGGTGGACTACCACATCCCGCCGACGACCTTCCCATGTGGAAGGATTTGGTGGCTGTACCCGGAGAGGACTACGTCGTTGTGCGGCGCGACGGCGTTGCCGTCAACAGCGAGACTTGGTGGAGCCGTCCGAAGCCGACTCTGTCTAGAGCCGAGGGAGCAGAGCGACTCCGCGAAGCGATTGCGGCGGCGGTTCGAGTGCGAACGGCCGCAGGCACTGACGTCGCGTGCGACCTATCGGGCGGGCTGGATTCGACTCCGTTGTGCTACTTCGCCGCCCAAGGACCACGCGGGGTGCTTGCCAGGACGTTCTACACCGAAGATCCGGGCGGACGCGAAGACCTTTACTGGGCGCAACGTGCGCTTCCGAGCATGCCGGGTGTCCACACGCACGAAGTGTTCTCTACCGATCGACTGCCGGATTTCTTCGGCGGACTTAGCGAGATGCGGATACACCTCGATGAACCCACACAGGCCGCCGCTGCGGCGCCGCGGATCCAACACATGCTTGATGACGACGTCGAGCTTGGGATACGAACTCATATCAATGGCGTGGGCGGTGACCACCTCTTTCGTGGGGTGAAGGCTTGGGATCATAAGCTTATGCCGACTAGGCCCATCGTTGCATGGCGGCGGGCACGAGCAGAAAATGCGGCTACAGGCGTTGGAGTGTTTACCACCCTGAGGCAACTGCTCGATCGGCGTTCCTACCGGCAGTGGTTCCTCGAAACCGTAAACGATGCGGTCAACGATGTGGAGCCGCCGGAACTTCCCCGGATAAACGACTGGTCTGTCCCGCTCAGGTTCCCGTCATGGCTCTCCGATGAGGGGCGACATTCATTAGCAGAAAGACTGTGGCAACTCGGAACGGACGTGGAGCCTCTTGGCGACGATTTGGCGGGACACTTCGATATCTTTACGCTCCGTGAAGCCGGCAAGATCGCTCGCAGCACGGGTTTGGTCGGGCAGATGGCCGGTGTTTCTTACGATGCGCCTCTGTTGGATGACCACGTGGTGGAGGCCGCGCTCGAAGTTCGCTACGAGGATCGCGACTCGCCGATCGAGTGGAAGCCGTTGATGAAGGCCGCCATGAGAGGTCTCATTCCGGATGACTATTTGCGGCGTACGACGAAGATCGGTGGCGGGCCGCAGTCGGTCCGAGGTTATGCGGCGCACTTCGAGAGTCTCGTGGGCCTCTGGGAAGAATCCGGGCTCCTCGAATCCGGACTGATAGACCGGGGCTTGTTGCACAGCACCGCCCAGCCGAGCGCGACGGCCGCACCGACAAGCGACGTCCGCACACTAACCGATGCCGCCATATTCCTAAGAGATTTGCGGCACGCGACACGGCAACCCTCGTTCGAGAGCAAGTAGGAGCGTGAACATGCAGGGAACCAACAATTACGCCCGATCCGAAGTTCTTCGCGTCAGCACCGAGTATGGCGACCTCGTCCTTGACGAGAACACCGGAAAGTACTGGCACCTCAACGAGAGCGCCACTCGGGTCTTGAAAGTCTTCGAGCGGGGTGGAAGCCAGGAAGACGCGGTAGCCGATTTCGTGGAGACCTACGGGATCGACCCAGAACGGGCGCGGGCAGACATCGAAACAATTAGTGCCGACCTTCGGGAGTCGGGGTTGCTATGAGTGAGGTATTGCCCGAGGTTCCTGCGACGCTAACGCCCTTCACCCGGGCGCAGATCGCGGTGGTTGCACCAATCGCCGGCCTGATTCACCGCAGGTCTCCCCAACACATGAGGCGTGCACTACAAAAGCTCTCCACCGGAGCAAGACCGGCAACCCACGACGAAGCGAAGCGTGCGCGAGACGAAATCTTGACCGCCAGTGCGAGGTGCCGCGGGGGGTCGGCGTGTCTGATCAGGTCCCTCTCGGTCGCGCTGCTGTGCAGGCTGCGCGGCACATGGCCGACCTGGTGCGTCGGGGTGCTAGCTGCACCGCCTTTCGCGGCGCATGCCTGGGTCGAAGCTGACGGAGAGATCGTCGACGAACCATTGAGCCGACGCGACTTCCGCGCCTTCTTCAAAGTGTCCACACGGGCTCGGGGGGCGAGGGACCAGGCCGCGTACGCGCGCACTCCCGTGACGAGATCGGGCGACCGCTC
>CAXTDD010000069.1:3463-8438 GCA_964242955.1 uncultured Rubrobacteraceae bacterium
TCGGGCGACCGCTCGATCATGAAACCGGAACTTTGAGCTATGAAAGAGAGGAGGTGAAATCGCGATGATGAGGAAGTACGAAGCTCCGAGCGTTGTGGAACTCGGCACCTTCCACGAGGAGACGGGCATCGGCCTCGGGGGCCAGATCGAAAACTGGCTGCCGATCCGCGATACGCGGAATCTGAATTAAGGCCACCAAGCCCCTTCACCACACGACTGGGCGAAAGGAGGTGCGTATACCATGACGAGCACTTACGAAGCTCCGACCATTGTGCAGTTGGGAGATTTCCACCGGGACACGGGTGAGTGGCGCGGTCCTCACACCGAGCAAATCCTGCTCTGGCGGGATTACTCCAAGGAGTAACCGCGCGGACAGCGCGCCGTACTTCTCTTGCACCGGATGGTTCGCATCCTACGAACACTCCTGAGTGTAATCGAGGTGGAAGCGCTGTGATGCTGCTGGACGGCGCTCGCTGCGAGGCAAGCGCAGACTGTCAACAGCGAGCGCCGTCCCAGTCCTGGAGGCTTTGACCTTCTCTATGGTAGATCGAGGTGCACTGATAGTCACATGAAGGCCATGGATGACTCTACCTACATCGTCGCCACCGATGGACTCACCAAACGGTACGGCAAGCGCAACGTCGTGGAGAACCTGGACCTGCGCATCCCCGAGGGGTGCGTGTACGGTTTCCTGGGCCCGAACGGATCGGGGAAGTCCACCACCATGAAGATGCTCCTGTCCCTAGTCCGGCCAACGTGCGGCGAGGTCCGGGTCATGGGGAGGCCGATGACCCGTGCGACGAGGCGGGATCTCTTGGGGCAGATCGGCTCGCTCATCGAGTCCCCGCCCGGTTACGGGCACCTCACCGGGCGGGAGAACATGCGCCTGGTGCGGCGCCTGCTCAGCCTGAAAGCTCGCCAGGTCGAACACGCGGTGCGTACGGTGCGGTTGCAGGACCAACTCGACAAGAAGGTTCGCAACTACTCGACGGGGATGAAGCAGCGGTTGGGGATCGCGATGGCCCTGGCCCGCGAACCCCGGCTGCTGATCCTCGACGAGCCGACCAACGGCCTCGACCCAGCCGGCATCGGGGAGATCCGCGACCTCCTGCGCCGCCTTGCCGAAGACGGGGTGACGGTGATGGTCTCCAGCCACCTGCTCGGCGAAATCGACAAGACCGCCGACGTGCTGGGCATCCTCAGCGAAGGACGTATGATCTTTCAGGGTACCCGCGCCGAGCTCTTCGCGGCCTCGACCCCGGATGTGCTCCTCGACACCCTCGACCCCGTGCGCGCGAACTCGCTGCTCAGACGCGAGTTTCGGGAGTTTCAGAGCCGCATCATCGACGGGCACTCCGTGCGCCTTCATGGGCTCGACGTCCGGGCGACCGCACGCGTCGTCGCGCACCTTGTTGGCGCGGGCATCGGCATCTACGGGGTCCGCCGCGACGAGCAGTCGCTGGAAGATCTGTTCAAAGCTCTCACCGGAGGTGGTGGGCTGTGAGCGCGAAGATCTTGGCGAACGAGTTTGCCAAGATGCGCCGCCTCCGGATCGCAGTGGTCGTGGCCCTGTTGCTGCTCGGCGTGGCCGGTCTCACGGCATTTCAGACGTTTGCTTCGGGCATGTCCCTCCGTCCGGACGACCCAAACGGCTTCGCGTGGAAGATCCTGCTCAGCAATCTCGGCTTCGCGGTGACCCTGATCTCGCCCCTCCTGCTGGCCGTGCTGGCCAGTCGGCAGGTCGAGATCGAACACGTTGGCAACGGCTGGCTGCTGTCGGCCACCTCGGGCGTGACCCCCGGGCGACTCTGCCGGGCAAAGTTATTCGCCCTCGGCACGCTCGTCGTCGCCGCCACGATTCTTCAAAGCCTCCTGCTGATCGCTCTCGGACTCCTGGCGGGGATCACGTCCCCCTTTCCCCTCGAACACTGGTCGGGATACACGGCCTCCGCGGTCGTCATCAACCTCGCGGTGCTCGCGTTCCAGCTCCTCCTCTCGGCCCGGATCGAGAACCAGCTGGTCTGCCTCGGGGTCGGCGCGGTAGGCGGATTCGTCGGCACCTTCGGATCGGCCTTTCCCGACTGGCTCTCCCACCTGGCGCCCTGGGGTTACTACTCGCTCGCTACGCCGGCGGATTACGTGGGGACGGAGTTAATCTACTTCGATCTGCCGTACCCGAGCATCCTGGCCCTCGCCGCCGTCGGCGGCTTCCTGTTCCTGTTCGTCACCGGCCGATTCGACCGTCGGGAGGCCTGAGACGTGGGTTCCATCTACTCCGAGTTCATCAAACTCAAGCGCTCCATGAGCTGGGCGGTGGTCGTGCTGTTGCCCGTGATATCCGTGTTCGCCGGGTCGGCGGGCACCATCGCCGCCGAGGGGCGATTCGAGGACGGCTGGCACACGTTGTGGATCAGGTCGATCGGGTTCTACGGCATGGCGATCTTGCCCGTCGGCATCGCCATCCTCGCCTCGCTCGTCTGGCGCGCCGAACACAAGAACGGCAACTGGAACGCCCTGATGAGCCGTCCGGTCTCAAGCCTCCAGGTGGTCATCGGCAAGGTGGCCGCCGTGGCGGCCCTCTCGGCGGCCATGCAGGTTGTGCTCCTGGTGAGCGCCATCGCCCTCGGCAAGCTTGTCTTCGGGCTTTCCGGGATGCTGCCCACCGAGTACTTCGTCAGCAGCGCCGTCGTCATGGTGGCCTGCGTGCCCGTGGCAGCGCTTCAGTCGGGCTTCTCTACCTTCCTCCGTTCGTTCGGCGCCCCGATCGCCGTGGCGTTCGTGGGGGCCGGCGCCTCGACGATGGCGCTCCTGGTCGGCATCAAGGCCGTGTCCGTGGTGCCTTACGCCGTGGCGACCCAGGCCACCCAACTCGGCACCATTTTGGTGGGAAGCCGCACAACGAGCTTCGACGCGGCCGCGGTCTCACCAAGCAGCGTTTCGTTCTTTGTAGCCATAGCCCTCGCGCTCACCGCGGTGATAGTGGCGGGGACCACGGCCATCCTCGACCGCCGCGACATCCACGCGTGAACGCCCGTGCGCGACCAGCGCCGACCCGCGCTCGGCGCGTCGACGACCCAATCATCGGAAGGAGCAACCATACCCACTCCATCACGGCGCCAGGACAAACTCGTCGGCGCAAGCCGGCGCGAGGAGGCCGACGCCCACCCGACTCCGGCAGCTCGGCCTCCGAATTGGGAAGCGGCCACGGCGTCGCCTCCCTCTGCCTCGCGACCACGGCAGGCATGGTCTCCCTCTGCCTCGCGGCGGGCGCTGTGCTGGCATGGATCGGTCTGAGCCCGAGCGACCGCAGGACCGGACTCGCAGTGGCCGGGCTCGTGGTCGCGGTCATGCTGTTCGGGTTGATGGTTGTCCCGTCGGTCAGCGACTACCCTGAGGTGCGGAAGGTTGCAGGGCCTCTCGCTGGCGCCCTGCTCGTGGCCGGCGGGTTGCTACTCAGGCGTCGTTAGAGCTAGCGCCGGTTTATGGGCAGGAGGCGATAGAGCGTTGACGTGGTTAGGTGATCTTGATCGGTAGTTCAAACAACAAGAGACTGCTTACCCTGTTGTTGCCGTTGGTTCGTAAGCAGGGAAGGTACCTGATTCTTGCCGCAGCCTCAACCTTGATCGTGACTTCTTCGACGCTCGCTATGCCGTGGTTTGCGCGGGATTTCGTGGACAACATGCTCGCCTCCGGGTTCGAAGGGTTGGCTCGAATTTCCCTAGTATTGCTCGCACTGTTCCTGGTGCAAGGATCCTTTACCGGCGTTCAAGCGTACTTGGTGGCAAGAGCCGGGCAAGGGGTAGTTTACGACTTAATGGTCCGCGTCTACTCGCGTTTGCAGAGGTTCCCTACTGCCATCTTTGACCGTGAGCATACCGGTGAGTTGGTAAGTAGGGTAATAAACGACACCAGCCTCATCAGACGGTCCGTATCCAACAATGTTGTCGAGTTGACCACCCAGGTACTTAGAGCCTGCGCCAATAGGTCACGGTCGGCGTAAGGGCCTACCCTCCCAACGGTAGCGACTCCAGGCTTCCCGGATGAGTCGTCCCACGATGATGAGCGCGTTAGAGAAGGCCACCCAGAAGTCGATCACCCGTCCCCGCCTCTCCGTGCACCACACAAGTTTCTTGTGAGCGTTGCTCCAGGAGTTGGTTCGTTCTATGACCCACCTCTTCGTGGCCCCCAGAGGGGACGGCTTGCCGTTCTTGGAGATCACGCCCACCAAGCCACGGTCCTCCAAGAGCCGGCGGGTGGCCCTCGAGTCGTAGCCGCGGTCGAGGTGGACACTCGCCCACTCGGGCACCCCGAGCGTCTCCAGAGCGCCCAGGGTGGGCGCCAGAAGCGGCGAGTCGTGACGGTTGGCTGGGGCCGCGACCGCTCCCAGGGGAATGCCCGCCGCATCGACGGCCACCGAGCGTTTCATTCCCAGCTTTCCCCTGTCTACCGGGCTTCTTCCCGCCTTCTCGCCTCCACACGGAGCCTTCGTGATGCAGCAATCGACGGCCACCTCGGTCAGCTCCAGGCCGACGACCCGATCGTAGGACTCCCGCGCCATCTCTTCCAACCCGTCCATCACGCCGAGATCGATCCACTCGTCTCGTCTGCGCCTGAGGGTGGTGGCTGAGCACCCCTCGTCGGCGATCCTCCAGTAAGCGCAGCCGAACACCAGGATCTGGACAAGCTTCTCGAAGACCACCCGATCGGGGATGCGGGGGCGATGGCAACCCAAGGGGTGGTCCGTCTCTCTGGAGGGCAACAGAGCACGGAACTGTTGCCAGACGGGCTCGATGATGTATGGTGGCAGGGCGGGCACGGAGTATGCTCCTTCTGTTCGGGAAGCTTAGAGGACTCCCCGGATGATGGAGTATCTGTGTCCGCCTTTCCGGTTGGTGCGTTACCCGCCTATTGGTGCAGGCTCTTAGAGTGCATTGCAAAACCTCACGAGAGGTAGTTGAGGCAGATGAGCGAGCAG
>CAXTDD010000070.1:0-8370 GCA_964242955.1 uncultured Rubrobacteraceae bacterium
GACCATGGTCGCCGCACCGATAGTCGCCCCCTACAACGCCTTCACGAGCTGGGTGGGTGCCATCCTCCACGACGTTGCCCCCGAGGTCTTCTTGGGCAACGAGCCCCAGCGCGTCATAGTCCTCGGCTTCGTGGGCACGGCGAACGTCGACGGGGACGCCATCGGCGGGGACAACATGTTCATGGCGCAGATCGCCGAGGACGGCCTCGACCTGCTGTCCATCCCGCGCGACACGCCGGCCCGTATACCGGGCCACGGGCGGGGTGAGATCGGCGATGCCTACGCTCTGGGGGGGCCCGATCTCGCGCGCCGGTCGGTGGCCCGGCTCACGGGCGAGCCGATACCGAACTACTGCGTGATCGGCGCGGACGAGGTCAGGGAGATCGTCGACGCGATGGGCGGGGTGCAAATCGACGTGGCCCAACCGACGAGCGGCCAGACGGCGCCCGGCGGACCGGTCATTGCGCTGAGCCCGGGGCCGCAGACGCTGAACGGCGACCAGGCTCTCGCCTACCTGCAGGGCACGGACCTACCGGACAACGCGGGCCGCGCCGAGCGCCAGCAGGAGTTCCTGTACGCGATGTTCGGGCAGGCGCTCGGCCCCTCGAACCTGCTCGAAGACCCGGACACCATCAACGTGGTGCTAAAGAACACCGAGACGAACATGAGCGGCCTTCGGGTGGTCCAGCTCGCCAGCCGGGTCAGGGCGCTGGAGGGCAACGACGCACCCGTTGCGACGGACGTAATAAATGGCCAGGAAGACGCGTCTGGCCGGTGAAAGAAAGTCTCCCTTGCCGACCGATGGTCGCAACCCGGCGGCCGACTCCCACGATAACACCCCGGTAGAGGACTCCGACCCAGCCCCCAAGCCCAACTTGCTCGCCGCTGCTCGTGGCCGAGCATGCTGGTCAACGCTCCCCTCTGCGGCCTTGGACTGGCGTTCCTTCGTCACTTGTTTCCGTAGCATTGCACGCCAGAGAGGGTGCAGTTGACCACGTTGTCGCCGTTCATGGTGTTGTCGTGGATCTTGATGTTGCTCAAGCGCGGCGGCCTGCTGTCTTCCGCGACCTGGACCCCGTTGCGCAAGGCGTTGCCACCGAAGTCGTTATCGAAAGCATCCACGTTGGCAGAGGACATGACGAGGAGGCCGGCGTGGCGGTCGGCGGCGGTCAAGGTGCCGTTGCCCTTTATGGTGTTGCCCGAGAAGACGGCGGGCCCGTCGGAGATCTCGTCGTGAATGCCGGCCTTGCCGTTGCCGGTTATGGTGCTGTTCTTGACCGTGAAGGCGTTGCAATCGATATCGCACCACGCACCCACCCAGTAGTTGTCGCGTATCACCGAGTTCAAGATGGTTACCGATCCCGAGGCGCTCTTGATCCCCGCAGACTGGGAAGGGCCGCCGTCGAAGCGGGTAAAGGAATAACTCCCGTTGTTGTCTATAACGGAGTTCTGTACCAGCAAGCCTACCCCCGTGCCGCCGATGCCGTTGTTCTTGTTCTGCGTGAGCCACACGTCGTCCACAGTGAGGTGCGTCCCTCCCCTAATGCCCTGCCCGCAGCCGGGCTCGCAGTAGTTCCCACCCGTCGCCCCAGTGATCTTGAGCCCCTTTATCGTGGCCCCATTGGCGCTTATGGCGTGGAAGACGCGCAGGGCCTTGCTGGTCACTACCGCGGGTCGGGTGGAGTCAGAGTAAATCCCGATGAACCTGTCCTTGTCCTGCACGTCTACGGAGCTCGAGATATTGTAGGTGCCGTCGTGGACGCAGAAGGTCGTCCCGGCTCTGGAACTCGCGGCGGCTTCGGAAAGGTTCTGCGAAGGATACACGTGTTTGCCGGAACAAGGGTACGCCGCCTCCGCGTTGGGCCCGGACAACAGGAAGGCCGGTACCAGGGCGACCAACGCCACAACAGACAGCATGACCACACGATTGAGCAACACTTCCTCCTCTTGCGCCGTGTAACCCCCAAGTGCTTCAGACGCTCTCGAGGAGTTTTCTTCGGTACTTCGCCCTAACTCTCGCCCGGCTAACTCGCTACCCTACCTCACCTCCTACTGCCCGCCTCCGAAGCACCCGCCCGGGCTGCTTCTCCATAGCTCTCTGAGCCCGTGCAGGGGGTCACCCGGAGAACCCCCTCCCAAGCCGAGCACTCTAGACCAGAAGCTTGACAACCCGCAATGGGCCCCCGTACCGCGAATGTGCCTCCGCATCCCGAAATGGGCTTAAGTAAGGGGAATGGATGCCTCGTATGTGGAACGCCAACGTCATATAACTTAATATAAGTAACATCCGCGTGATGTACTTGGCTTGAGCTACGTAGCTCTAGACGTGTCTATTGAGAAGGTGAAGGGGGCGATCTTGGGCCGCCAGACCGTAGGCGGTCGGGCCTTGAAGATTCCAAGCATCTTGTTTTAGAGGCTTGAGAGGTCCGCCTTGACGGGTAGCCAGAGAAGGACCGCCCGTCAAGCTACGTTCCTACTGCGAGAACTGCGCGAAACGCGCGCGGGACGCGCCAGACACCGTCTGGAAATCGCCTCCGGCGTAGATCCTTGCGCGTGCCCGGTCCGCCGACAGGGTCCAGACCCCGGGGTAGGTCGGGTTGGCGCTGGGGTTCCAGGACGTCATCGCCCCCGCCTCCGCGTCCACGGCGGCGAACGAGCGTCGGGTTTGGCCGTTGAAACTGTCGAAGTGGCCGCCCAGGTAGACCGTACCGTCAAGAAAAGTGACGGCCTGGACATCGCCGTTGGTGGATCGGCTCCACGCCTCGGCACCCGTCCCTAAAGTGTACGCTGCGGCAGCCCCGCCGACACCCCCTTCGGCGGTGTACACGCGCCTGCTCGACACCGCGAGATCGAAGACCTGGCCGTTCGGGGTATCAGGCCGAAAACCGTCTATACGGGCGCCGTCGGCCGCTCGCAGTGCCGCCAGGTACGGTCTCTGCGCCCCGTTCACGCGGGTGAACTGGCCGCCCGCGTAGACGTGGCCGCCGCTGACGGACAAACCCAACGTTCTCACGCGCCCGTTCGCCGCGGGCGACCAGCCGGTTAGCCTACCGGTCGTATCGACCGCGGCCAGTCGCTGACGGCTGCTTCCGTTCACCGCCGTGAAGTCCCCGCCCACGTAGACCCGGCCGCCGTAGACGGCGAGCGCGTCGACGCCTCCTCCTCCAGCCGAGGGCCGCCAACCCCTGCTGACCGCTCCGGTCCCGGCGCCGAGGGCGACCAGGCGGTTGCGGACGGCGCCGTTCACGCGGGTGAAGGATCCGCCAGCGTAGACGAGAGAGCCGTTCGGCGAGGCCGCAAGCGCCGCAACCGGCCCGTTCGTTTTGGGCTGCCAGCCTGTCAGATCTCCGGTCCTGGCGTCTACCGCCGCAAGGTGACTGCGAGCGGCGCCGTTCACGCTGGTAAACGAGCCGCCCAGGTAGACGCGATCGCCCACGGTCAGGACGGCCGAGACCCGCCCGTTTGCCTGTACGGTGCCAGGGTCCGGGTTGCTCCCCACCACTGCCAGCGCGACCCCACTCGCCCCAAAAAACGTCACCGCCATGACCGTGAACAAGAAGATTGTACGCCTCATGTCTGTTGTTTCCCCTTTCCTCGGGCGGAAGCGAAGATGCGAACATCCTCGTGCGGCTTCGACACCCCCGCTACGCTGAACGCATCTTAGTTTTCGTACCGGGTGGCATCTATCCCCCGAACGGCATATTTCGGCGACGCCTGGTGCACGGGGCCCCGGGATCGCACGGCGAAACCCGGAGCTTCGCGGGATGCGATGGTTCGAGTAATGACCCTCCCGGTGGCGACCCTCCCGTTGGCATCGCGCTCCCGGAGACCGCGGTGAAGCGTCAGCCGCAGCGCCGGAACGGGGGAGGCGGTCCCCTGGTGACAGATGTCCTGTCCCCGCATCGTCTGAGAAGTTCTCGGCGGCGGGACGTTCGCCCACCCACGGGTCCTGCCGGCGATCGAGGCCGCTTCTGGCGGACCGCGAGGGCCATCCCCGGCGGGAGGCGCGAGCCACCGATGCTGTCCGGGATTGCCTTTAGGTTCGCGTCCGACGGGACCCCGGATCCAAATATGCCACCTGGCCGATGCCCCCGCCGCCGCCAAATAGCATCCTTTAACGGCCATTTAACCGGCAGCGAACGGGCGGAGAAGCCTGGCGGAAAGGCGGTGGAAGGTGCGCAACGCGATAGACGTGGAAACCGCTTGGTCCGCGGACGCCCTGATGGAACGGACCATCAGCCTCGGCGCGGTCGCCGGGAAACAGCGGGAGGTCTGGCGGCAGCGGATCGTCGGGCTCGTGCTCGTGCTCTTCGACGCTTTGTTCGCCCTCGCCGTGTGGGAGGCCGCCACCCTGCTCAGGGCCTTCTGGGAGGGCGGGCTGGTCTCCGGAGTCACGCTCGCCGGCATCGTTCCCAGCATCGTGGTGTGGGTGGGGCTTCGTGCCCTGCTCGGCTTGTACCCGGGCTACGGGATGAACCCGGTGGAGGAGCTGCGGCGGCAGTCCTACGCTGTCATGGCTACCCTGGCCATAACGGCGACGTTCGCCGTCATCGTCCAGGTGGGCGACGTGGTGTCCCGCTTCGTTCTGGTCGTGGGCTTTCTCGGCCTTCTGCTGCTCGCCCCGCTGGCGCGCCACTTCGTGAAGTGGCGGTTGATGAAGGCCGGGTTCTGGGGCAAGCCGGTCATCGTCTTCAGTTCCGGTGAGCCCGGAGGGCGGGTGGCGGCGCTGCTGAGCAAGGAATGGCTCCTCGGGTACAGGCCCGTGGCCGTCTACGGCAGCAACCCGGGCAGGGACAGGAGGCACTACGAGGCGACCCCCGACGAGAAGAGCCTGGCCGACGCGACCCGGTTGTCCCGGAGCTACGGGGTGGACACGGTGATCTTCGCCATGCCCCACACCCGGAGGGAGCACATGGCCAGGCTCGTCCACTGGGCGAGCTTCGCCTTCCGGCAAGTAACCGTGATACCGAACCTCGACGGCATCGCCAACTCCGGGGTGGTCGCCAGGGACCTGGCGGGCGTCTTCGGGGTGGAGATCCGCTACAACCTCCTCAACCCCTGGGTTCGGCGCGTCAAGCGGGCGCTGGACCTCCTGGCGACGGCGGTGGGCGGGGTCTTCGTCCTGCCGCTGTTGCTGGCGCTGTGCCTGCTGGTGCGGCTCGAGTCGTCCGGGCCGGTGTTCTACAAGGCCAAGCGGATGGGCCGGAACGGCACGCTGTTCTCGTGCGTGAAGTTCAGGACCATGGTGCCCGACGCGGAAGACGCGCTGCAGCAACTGCTGGAGCAAGACCCGGCGGCGAGAGAAGAATACGCGAAGTACCACAAGCTGCGCGAGGACCCCCGCGTCACCCGCGTCGGCCGCTTCCTGCGCAAGACCAGCCTGGACGAGCTGCCGCAGCTCTGGAACGTGCTGCGCGGCGAGATGAGCCTGGTCGGCCCGAGGCCCTACCTGCCGCGCGAGTCCGAGGACATAGGCGTCACGCAGAGCGACATCCTGCGCGTCTACCCCGGCATCACCGGCCCTTGGCAGGTGAGCGGGCGCAACCACACCTCCTTCCAGGAAAGGGTCAAGATGGACGCCCACTACGTCCGGGATTGGTCCGTATGGTTGGACATCGTGCTGCTCGCCCGGACCGTGTGCGCGTTGATCTCCGACCGGAGCGCGTGTTGAGGCGCCAACAGGAGAGCCTGATCGAACCGTTCGACGGAGAAAGGCGATCCCCGAACGGGCGGCAGGGAGGCCGGTTCCGACGGCTCGTGGAGGAGGCCCCGGACGGCGTCTTGATCCTCGGACCGGACCTTACGATCCGCTACGCCAGCCCGGCAGCGGGGCGTGCGCTCGGGTGCGAGCCCGGCCGCGTATCGGGAACCGCCTTCCCGGCTTACCTGCACCCGGAGGAACGGGGGTGGACAGACGATCCCGTCCCCGGGGACCCGAAGCGGGAGGGCGTCCGGGTGCCGCCCGAGCTCAGGTTGCGGCACACGGACGGCTCCTACCGCCTCTTCGAAACGGGCAGCGTTGATCTGCGCGGCGACCCCGACGTCGGGGGTCTGGCGCTCTATCTCCGCGACGTCACCGAGGAGAGGGCCCTCAGAGAGCAGCTGGTGCACCTGTCCTTCCACGACCCCCTTACCGGCCTGCCGAACCGCGCGCTGTTCCTCGACCGCCTCGAGCACGCCCTGGCGCGGACGGTCCGGCACCGAGACCCCATCACGGTACTCTTCGTCGACGTGGACGACTTCAAGGCGGTCAACGATTGGTTCGGGCACGAGGTGGGGGACATGGTTCTCCGCGCCATCGGCCACCGCCTCCAGTCGTGCGTGAGGCCAGGGGACACCGTCGCGCGGTTCGGCGGGGACGAGTTCGCCATCTTGCTCGAGAACTCCACCAGCCCGACGGGGATGGTGCGGGCGATGGAGCGGATTACACAGGCCTCGCGGGCGCCGGTGGCCGTGCTGGGGCACACGTTGTTCGTCACCGTCAGCATCGGGGCCGCCGCCAGCGAGCCCGGACGCGACGGCCCCGGGGACGTTATCCGGCGGGCGGACACGGCGATGTATCGGGCGAAGAGGGACGGCAAAGGGAGCTTCGAGATGTTCGGCGCGGAGGCGTCCGCCCCGCCACCCGGAAGCCGGCCGTTCGGGGAAGCCCTCAGGACAGCCCTCGAGCGGGGGGAGTTGAGCGTCCATTACCAGCCGGAGGTGGCGCTCGCCAGCGGCGAGATAGTCGGCATGGAGGCGCTGCTGCGGTGGAGGTACCCCCGCCGCGACCCGGTCCCCGTCAGGGAGCTACTGGCGCTGGCCGGCGCGAACGGTATGCTCGATGCCGTCGGGCGTTGGGTGCTGGAAGAGGCCTGTCGGCAAGCATCGATCTGGCAGGATCGCTTCCCCGGTGGGCCACCCCTGGTGAGCGTGAACCTCTGCGCGGAGCAACTGCGGCAGCCGAACCTGGAAGATGAGATCTCCGCGGTCCTGAACGAGACGGGCCTCGACCCGCGCAATCTCGCCCTGGAGGTGGAGGGTTCCGCGACGAGCGGGGCCCCGCGCGTGGCCGCCACGGTGGGTAGGCTCAAGGATCTGGGGATCGGGCTGGTAGTGGAAGACTTCGGCAGGGGAACCTCGTCCTTCTCCTGCCTGCAGCAGCTTTCCGCGGACAAGCTCAAGATCGACCGTAGGTTCATCGGGGAGCTCGGGCGGGAGGAAGGGAAAAAGACGAAGCTCATGCCTGCGATGACCGGGTTCGCGCGGGCCATGGGTATCCGGGCGGTGGCCAAGGGCGTCGAGACCGCCAGGCAGGCGGAGAGCCTGCGCGGGATGGGCTGCGATCTCGCCCAGGGCTTCTACTTCTGGAGGCCGATGCCGGGGGACGCGGCGACCGAACTCCTGGACGTCAACCGGGCGTCGTGAGCGGGCGGAGAGGAACGTTGGCGCGGAAGACAGCCGCCTCTCCCGGCCGCGGGCGTGACCGGGGAGGGGGCCGTGGTGTCGGGCAGGGACCGAAGGACGCTCCTCTTCGTCTGCACCGCGAACGTCTGCCGCAGCCCGATGGCGGAGGCCCTCTTCAACGCCCTGGCTGAAGACGCGAGGCTGCCCTACGAGGCCGCCAGCGCCGGCGTCGCGGCGCTCGTGGGCGAGCCGATCGCGCCCGAGGCGGGGGCCGTGTTGGCGGAGATGGGCGTCCACACGAACGGGCACCGGGCCCGGCAGGCGGACGGGACGGTACTCCGGGAGGCGGACCTCGTGCTCGGAATGACCCCGCGGCACGTGCGAGCTCTGCGCAGCGTTCCCGACGGTTCCCCAGGGCGGATTCACACCTTGCTCGGCTACGTGGGCGACGACCCGAGACAGGGTATACCGGACCCCTACGGACTATCGATTACCATTTACCGCGCCTCCGCCCAACAGCTCCTCCGGTACGTCAGCCTCCTGGTCGAGAGGCTGGCGGAAGACGGCAGAACTGAGCCGTAGCCCCCGTGGGACGAACACGGTCCCGGCAGCCGTGGGGCTCCCGTTAGGAAATCGACCCCAGACCCGAAGCGTCGGTCCCCAACGCGGCGCGGTTGAGGCCACGATCGATCCTGCTGAACCCGCCGCCCGTCGACGACGCGGACGGGCCGGGTCGCCGCTTTCGGTGGGCGGCTCCGTGGGAATCAGGGCGAGACGAGCATCCTTCGGGGGCGGCGATCGAGCCACCGGGTCGAGCGGGAGCGTACGCGCCCTCTACTAGTGGTGGCGTCCCCGGGTTCGCGACCGAGGCGAGGCCCCCGTGGGCGCCGGGATGTGCGCCGCGGACGAATATGCCGGGTGGCAGATGTCCGCGGTTCGGGTGCGGACTATCATCTGGTCGACGGCTACGGGAAGGAGCGTCGG
>CAXTDD010000071.1:0-8363 GCA_964242955.1 uncultured Rubrobacteraceae bacterium
CTTCTATCTCTTCGGCGAGGTCGTGGCCCCGCTTTACCGTCCATTCGCCCGGCACGAGCACGTGCATGGAGACGAAGCGGCGCTGGCCGGCCGCGCGGGTGCGGACGGCGTGGAAGCGGATGTCCCTCTCCTCGTAGCGGGAGAGGACTTTTTGGATCTTGGCCTGGTCCTCTTCGGGCAACGATTGGTCCAGTAGCCCCTGGCCTGTGTCCCGCAGGAGCCGGACGCCGGTCCAGACGATGTTGGCCGCGACGAGCAGGGCTATAAGTGGGTCGAGGGCGAGCCAGCCCGTGAGCCCCACGAGCACGATGCCCAGCACCACGCCGCCCGAGGTCCAGACGTCGGTGAGGAGGTGGCGGGCATCGGCTTCGAGGGTTATGGAGCGCAGGCGCCGGCCGGCGCGCAAGAGGACCAGGGCGACGCCGCCGTTGATCGCCGCCGCGACGAGCGTGACGGCGAGCCCGCCCCCGACGTTCTGTAGCGGCTGAGGCTCGAACAACCGCGGCACCGCCGTAGCGGCGATCCAACCCGCCGCGATCAGGATCAGCGCGCTCTCAAGACCACTAGAGAAGTACTCGGCTTTGTTGTGTCCGAAGGCGTGCTCCTCGTCCGGTGGCCTGGCCGCGAGCGTCAACGCCCACAGCGCCGTCACGGCCGCCACCAGATTCACCACCGACTCCGCCGCATCCGAGAACAACCCGACGGACCCCGTCAACAGGTACGCCCCGAACTTCAGCCCGATGGTGACGACCGCCGCCGCGATCGAGAGCAGCGCGTAGAACCGGGTGGACCGGCCGACCGCCGTCAAGCCCCTTCCTCCCAGAAGCCCACCGAAGCTCCTACAGCCAACGACGCCACGAAAGCCCAGCCAACCCTTCTCCGGAACACACGAACGAGCCCTATACCTACCACGCGGAGGGACCGGGATCACGACCCCAACCCCCCACAAAGATAGTAGATCCACAGCTAACCCTAAACCCTACAGTTAAAATGCCGGACGATCAGGGAACGATCCGACCATCCGTCAGCCCTATCTTACCCCGAGCAAAATACGCTGATTTGCAGTATCTTCGTACACGACAAGCTACGAGGTCGAGCGCCAGAAACGCATCGAGCTTTCGGCGTTTATGCCACGAAAATAACCTGAGACCAGAGATTGAATGTTTCCGTGACGACGAAAGATGGGTGGCGGGTATGGTTGAAGGGGCGGGCCCCAATAGATAAACTCCGTCGCGGAGAGGTGGCAGAGCGGTTGAATGCGGCGGTCTCGAAAACCGTTATGTCGGTAACCCCGGCATCGGGGGTTCGAATCCCCCCCTCTCCGCGGCCTGCAGCACGCTCCGGCTCCGCCTCCGCTTTCAGCACGTGCCCTTCGGGCACTCTCAGCACGGCGCTTCGCGCCTTTCAGCACGCTGGCTTCGCCAGCTTTCGGCCAGTCGTCTATGTGCGCAGCGCTTCGCGACCTTCGAACCGCTGCGCGAAGCGGGGCCCGGTTGGGTCCGAATGGCATAAAGCTGAAATGCTGAAAGCGAGGGCCGCAAGGCCCGACGCGTGCTGAAAGCGGAGCCCTTAGGGCGCAGCGTGCTGAAAGCCGCCCGCAGGGTGGCGTGCTGACCCGCTCCAACGGCGTATCATGGGCGGTTGTGAGCTTCTTATGTCTACGGGCCGGTTGGCGGTGAGGGGTAACGCGCGGGTCTTTGACGCGGTGCTTTACACGGCGGCGTTCTGGGTGTTCGCGGTGGCGGTGTGGATGAACGTGCGGTTTCTAGGCGGGGTGCTGGGTAGGATCTCGACCGGTTCGATGGAAGTCCACGTGGATTTCGATTCTTTCTGGCGCTCGGCCAGGGCGTTGCTCGGTGGGGGGGACATCTATGATGCGGGGGCGCGGCTCGTGAACCTCAACCCACCGGTTTGGAGCGTCTTGATCTCGCCGCTCGGGTTGATGGGGGCGATAGACGCGTACCGGCTCTTCGTCTTGATCTCGGTCCTCCTTACTTTGGGTTACCTGGCGTGGACGGCTGAGGAGTTGCGGCTACGGCCCGTGTGGGCCGTCGCGGGGGCCGGGTTGTTGCTCCCCTCGTCGCCGCTGCTCTCGACGCTGGCGCTCGGGCAGGTTTATCCGGTTCTGGGCCTGGGGCTGGTGGCGGCCTGGATCTCGGACCGCAGGGGAGACCGGCGGCTCTCGGGCGTCGCCCTGGGCCTGGTCGTCGCCCTCAAGCCTTCGCTGGCGCCGGTCTTGCTCTGGCCGCTCGTGCGGCGGCGGTGGGACGCTTTCTCGGCGGCGTGCGTCTCCGGTCTGGCGGCGACGCTGGCCGGCTTCGTCGTGGCCGGACCCGCGGCGACGTTCCGCTACGTAGAAGTGCTCAATGAGGGGTCGGCGAGCCCCTACTGGGACAACGCCTCTATCCCGGCGGCAGCCGCCAGGTTCTTCACCGAGCATCCTTACGGGCAGAACGCGGCGAATTGGCCGTGGATGGTGTTCGTGGGCTACGCGCTCGGTATCGGGGTCGTCCTGCTTACGGCGTCGAGGATCAGGGGCGGCGGGGAGGCGGGGCTGTGGGCGCTGGTCGCGGCCTCGCTGCTGGTCTCGCCCATCGCCTGGCACAACTACCTCGTGCTTTTGGGCCCCGGTGTGCTGCTACTGCTGGCGCGGGGGCGGACGGCGCCGGCCCTGTTCCTGCTCGCCTTGCAGGCCATCCCCGCGCAGTGGCCGCTGCTGTGGAACGACGAGGGGACGGTGGCGGCCACCTTCGCGCTCACGCTCTACCTGTACGTCTTGCTGGCGCACTGGATCCTGCTTCTGCTGGCCGTGGAACCTGTCTCCCCGGAGCCCGAACCCGCGAAGACGGGGTAGGGGACCCTTAGAGTTCGGCCCATCGGGGCATAATCCTCCCCCGAGAAAAACGGACCCCGGAAGCGAGGCGGAGAGACGTGGAGAAGACCATCGGCGAGCGCATAGTGGACGCGATGCCTTTCCTGGACAAGGCCTCCGATGCCGTCCAGCCGAAGGTGCAGGAGCTCGTGGACGCGGGCGGGACGACGGCGCGCAACATCCTCGACGGCGTCTGGATGGAGGTGCCGCTGCACCCGGTGCTCACGGACGTGCCCTTAGGTTCCTGGACGGCGGCCTTAGTCTTCGACGGGCTCGACCTCGTCAGCGGAAAACCGGCCATGCGAAACGCGGCCGACGCCTCGCTCGCGGTCGGCGTCGCCGGGGGGTTCGCCGCCGCCGCGGTCGGGTTCTCGGACTGGCGCTACACCTCCGGCGGCTCGCGCAGGATGGGCATGGCCCACGCAGCACTCAACACCGTCGGCCTGGCCCTCAACACCGCGTCCCTGCTGCTGCGCGCCTCGGGCCGCCGCAACGCCGGCCGGCTCGTCTTCCTCGCCGGCTACTCCCTAGCCGGGATGGGCGCCCACCTCGGCGGCGAACTCTCCTATAAGTACGGCCTCCGCGTCAACCGCAACGCCTTCGAAGCGTCCGGCCCCGGCGACTACGCCCCCGTCCTCGACGAGGCAGACCTGCCCGAAGGCGGGATGCGTCGAATCGAGATCGATGGCGCCGGCGTGCTCCTCAGCCGCTCGGAGAAAGACGGAAGGGTATGCGCCATAGCCGCCACCTGCAACCACATGGGCGGCCCCCTGGAGCACGGCGACCGCGAAGGCGACACCGTCATCTGCCCCTGGCACAACTCCCGCTTCGACCTCTGCAACGGCAAGGTCATAGACGGCCCCGCCGTCTTCCCCCAGTCCGGCTACAAGACGAGGGTGAGGGAAGGCAAGATCGAGGTGAAGGCGGCGGAGGAGAATATTCAGGAGAAGGTCAGGTAGCTCTTAGCTTTTAGCCATTAGCTGTTAGCTTTTGATCTGTCGGTCTCCGCGACGGCCGTGTGCCGCCGTAAATGCTTGCAGGGACTGACGGTGGACACCGGGTACGTTCGTATCTCGCGTGGAGTCCGTCCGACGGAGCATTGCTAAGAGCCAATGGCCAAAAGCTAATTGCTCTTCTCCAAACTCTCCATCGCCTCGCCGGCGGCGCGGCGCAGGGCGCGGCCCGAGTCCACCTGGAACACCTTCTGCAGATCGCCGCGGGCCTTTGCGCGCTCGCCGGTGGCGGCGAGGGCCGAGGCGCGGTTGTAGTAGGCGATGCCGAGTTTGGGGTCCAGTTTGATGGCGTGGTCGGCGGCGTCCAGGGCGGATTCGGGGTTGCCGGAGGCGTCGAGGCTGGCGGCGAGGGCCGAGTAGTAGCGGGGGAGGGGTCGGCGGCCGGTGAGGTCGTCGTAGAGGCCGGCGGCCGTGTCGTAGTCGCCGTTGCGGAAGGCCGTGCCGGCGCGGCGTTCTTCGGGGGTGACGGCGCGGGTGAGGAGGGCCGTGAGGGTGGCGGCGCCGCCGAGGTAGACCAGGAGCACGGGGAGGTAGTTCTCCACCGTGGCGAGGTCCATGACGAAGGGGAGGCCCGCGACGAAGACGCCGGTGGAGAGAGGCGGGATCATGCGCAGGAAGAACTCCCCGTAGGCGCCCACGCGCAAAAGGTCGCGGTTCTGGCGCCAGATCAGGGCGGTAAAAACAACGAGGACCGCCAGCGCTCCGAGCGTCGGGTAGAGTAGCCTCATCTGAGCTCTTCGAGGATCTTCTTGGCCGCCGACCGGAACCGCCGCGGCATGTCCGCCTCGAGCGCCTTGTTCAGATCCTTGACGGCCTTGCTCTTCTTGCCCATCCGGCGCAGCACGAGGGCGCGGTTGTAGTAGGCGAGCCCGTACTCGGGGTCCGTGTCTATGGCCCTGGTCGAGGCGTTGATGGACTCGTCGAAGCGCTCGGAGGCGCCGAGGGCCGCGGCCCGGAAGGCGTGGTTGCGGGCCAGCGGCTTCTCCTGGGCCAGCTTGCCGTAGAGGTCGGCGGCCTGGGCGTAGTCGCCGCGGCGGAAGACACCGTTGGCGCGGCGTTCGAGGGCTGGGACCGAGAAGAGGGTCGAGGCGATGATCAGGACGCCGAACAGGACCATCCACCCGAACACCACCGGGCCCTGGGCGAAAGACCGCACGAAGAACAGGCTGATCGCCATCAAGGCCAGCACGACGAAGGGCAGGAAGCGGCGAGCCAGGTCGCCCCACTCTTTCGCCCGCGCCAGGTCCCTGTTCGCCGAGTAGATCGTCACCCCGCTAAAGACGACGATCAAAAAGATCAAAACCACCGGAACGGCGCCGGAACCCAAAACTTACCCCCTAAGAACCTACCGGGGCCGGCTCCAGCCCCCGCAACACCCCGAGCGCGGGCGAGACGAGCTCCTCGAACGCCGCGTCCGACAACGCCGGACGCGCACCATCAACGGGGACGGATTGTTCCAGCTCGATCCAGGACTTGCACCCGCCGTAACCCTCGCGATATGGGAGTTCGACGGTCTCCGGCAGCACGTAGGTCCTCAAAACGAGCACCGTCAACGGCTTCTTGGGACGCCACTTGAAGCGGCTCTCGACGTACTCGTGCGTCCACATGTGATGCTCGTTGAGCTTTTCGAGGTCTTCAGCTTCCGAGATCTCGTACGCCCCCTCGACCTCGGCGAAAGACGAGAACCGCAAAGGCCCGTCGTCCGTGAGGTCGGGGATGTCGTCCATGATCCCGCGAAACTCCGGCTTGATGAGCTCCGGCCTCTGATGCTCGTAGCCGGGCAGGAGCAGGAACCGTGTCTTCGGCACGGCGAAGGCCTTCTCCCTGATGCCGCCCTTTCGCACGACGAGGGCTGTGGCTCCCCGCTCCAGCGCCTCGACGGCGACCGCCCACTCCTTCAACGCGTGCCTCAGGGTATGCAAGGGACTGCCTCCCGTGTAGTTGATACTCGCAAGGCAGATTATATGACCTTGGGGATGCCGTCGCCGCGATGCTTCGACGGTCCTCGTTCGTCCGGGCATGCCCAGAAGGGGGACGGGGCCGTACAGACCTGCCCCCCCAAACCTCCTGCGGCCCTACGCGGATCGGTCGGTGCCGTTCGTGTGCGTTCCCGTTACGGCCTCGGCCTGGCGCGGAAGACGGCCGTGCGGGAGCCGTCCAGCGCGTCGGCGTCTTCCAGGTCCGCCACGAATGTCAGCCCGCCCGTATCGCCGAGGCCCTCTTCGCAGAAGACGATGTTCTGGATCGTCGAGCCGTCGAGGGTGTCGCCCGTGGAGATCACGCGGTCGCCGGCGGCGGTGGAATTGACGAAGATGGCGGAGTCCTGGACGCCGCTTGTGCCGGCGAGGAAGGCCACGTCGCCGGCGTTGTTGAGCGCCGGCGGCCTGAAACCGAAGGGACCGAACTCGCCCCTGGTGTCGGCCACCGTCCTGAGTGGCCCGCCGTCGCCGGTCACGATCTCGTCGACGAACGCGCCGCTCGTCTCGTCGGTGAAGGCCCTCACGAAGGCCGCGGTCCCCCGATTGTTGAACGTGGGATCCCCGACGAAGCCGTCCGGGGCGGCCTCCGCGATGGTCTCGAATCCGCCGCCGCTGCGCGTGGCGAAGATGCCCTGCTGACCGTCCTGGCGCTCTCCGAACGCTATCCTGCCGCGGTCGTTGATGGCGGGCCTCGTGGTGCTGCCGTCGAACCGGCTGGTCGAGGCTAGGTAGTGGGTCGTGATGGCGCCTCCGCGCCCGGAGAAGAGGCCCTCGTCGAAGCCGAACCTCTCGTCGAGCTCGGCCGTGAAAGCGACCCTGCCGTCGTTGTTGACGGAGGTGTCGAAGACGAAGAAGTTGAACCTGTTCTCCGTGCTGGCGATGGTGGTCAGGCCGCTGCCGGCGCCCCGCAAGATCTCCTCGATCTGGTCGCCGGTTCGCGGGTCCTCGCGCTCGAGCGTCGCCGCGAACGAGACCTGGCCCGCGTCGTTCATCGAGGGGTTCCTCCCCAGGAAGTCGAAACGTCTCCTGTCCTGGGCTATCGTCACGAGCCGCCCGTTCGTCGCGTTGACCCGGTAGATGCCATCCGCCGTGTTCCCGTCCCGCGCGACGCGCCCCGCCCTGAACGCGACGTCACCCCTATCGTTGATCGTCGCGCACCCGAAGGCAAGAGGGTCCAGGTTATCCTCCACGCTGTCCGCCACCTTTACGAACCGGTAGTCCCTGGACGGCGCGGCCTCCGCGTCCCGAAGCATCGCGCCGAACGCCACGGCGAACCCGACGGCGAGCGCGAGCACCACCGCGAGCAAACGCAGAATCGAAGGTCCTCCTGATCGCATCTTTACCGCCGAAGCCGCGACCGCGCGTTCCCCACGCACCATAAGGTCTCTCCTCCGCCTCTCGCCGACCATGCCAACGGGGGTTTATACGCGCGGTACGGACCGACCGGATGGCGCCCTTCGAACTATCCGGATGGGTTGCCGGGCGGGTGCGCACGAAGGCGGGAGCTTCGCGCATAATATGATCCAGGACCGACCCGAACGTTCGAACTCTGAGAGGAGAAGCCATGACCCAGCAGGAGACGACCCCGCACCGCGTAGAGCGCGACTCGATGGGCGAGGTGCAGGTCCCCCGCGACGCCCTCTTCGGCGCCCAGACCCGGAGGGCCCTGGACAACTTCCCCATAAGCGGCATCCGCTTCCCGCGCCGCTTCATAGAAGCCCTCGGCGCCATAAAGCTAGAAGCCGCCAACGTCAACCACGAGCTAGGCGGCCTCGACGAAAACCTTAGAGACGCCATCGTCGCCGCGGCCGAAGAGGTCGTCGAAGGAACCCTCGACAAAGACTTCGTCTTGGACATCTTCCAGACCGGTTCCGGTACCTCGACCAACATGAACGCCAACGAGGTCATCTCCAACCGGGCCGTGCAGACTTTAGGCGGGGAGCTCGGCTCCAAGGACCCCGTCCACCCCAACGACCACGTCAACCGCGGTCAGTCCTCCAACGACGTCATCCCGACCGCCATCCACCTCGCCGCCCTCATCTCCATCCAGCGCGATCTCCTGCCAGCCCTCCACAAACTGCGCGACGCATTGGGTGACAAGGCCGTCGAGTTCGACGACGTCGTCAAGACCGGGCGTACGCACCTGCAGGACGCGACCCCCATTTGTCTCGGCCAGGAGTTCCTCGGCTACGCGGGGCAGATCGACCGCGGCATCCAGCGCGTCGAAAAAGCCCGCGAAGACCTCGCCGAAGTGGCCCTCGGCGGCACCGCCGTCGGCACCGGCGTCAACACCCACCCCGAGTTCGCCTCCCGTGTCTGCGAGCGTCTCAGCGTCCGCTTCGCCGTCGAGGTCCGCGAGACGGAGAACCACTTCCAGGCCCAGAGCGCCATGGACGCCGCCGTCTTCGCCAGCGGCGCCCTAAAGACCGTCGCCGTCTCCCTCCTCAAGATAGCCAACGACGTCCGCTTTTTGGGTGCCGGTCCCCGGGCCAACCTCGC
>CAXTDD010000072.1:0-8342 GCA_964242955.1 uncultured Rubrobacteraceae bacterium
CCACCCCGCCGTACAACACCCGATACCGATTCGCCCACGCCACCTATTGAACCAGACTTAGAACGTCGTTACAATAATGAACGTCATTACAAAAAGAGCGAGCAGCCTATGGATGCCGGCCGCGACGAGAGGGAGCGACTTTGACCCGACCCGGATTCTCCACCATCCTCGAGAAAGACAGCCCGCCGATGATGTTCAACGCCGGCGACGGTTTCCACTACGAGAAGCTGCCGGAGGGGACGCGTGTGATCTACCCTCCCGGACCCGTGGACCCGCTGCCCGATCCAAACGTCGCCATCGAGCGCGCGCTGCTGGAGCCGATGGGGATGGAGCCGCTGCACGAGCTCCTTCACCCTGGCATGAAGCTGACCATCGTCTTCGACGACGTCTCCTGCCCGCTGCCGCCGATGAAGCCGCCGGACAATCGGCAGTTGGTGATCGAGAAAGTCCTGGAGAAGGCGTACGCCAGAGGCGTCGAGGACATCCACCTCATCGCGGCTCTGGGACTGCACCGCCGCATGACGGAGAAGGAATTGCGGTGGGCGTTGGGCAAGAACGTCATGTCCACCTTCTACCCCGACCGCCTCTACAATTACGACGCCGAGGACGAAGACGGCAACACCGTCATCGGGCACACGGAGCGGGGCGAGGAGGTCCGCATCAGCCGCCGGGCTGCGGAGAGCGACCTGGTCGTGTACGTGAACATCAACCTGGTCTCGATGAACGGCGGCCACAAGTCCGTCCACACGGGGATCTCCCCCTACTCATCCATCCGCCACCACCACAACGCCGAAACGTTGGAGAACACCCGTTCCCTCATGGACCCGCCGAACAGCGCTCTGCACGAATCGGTGAACAGGATGGGGGAGATCCTGGACAACGCCATTAGGGTCTTCCACATCGAGACTACCCTGAGCAACAACGCCTTCCCACCCGTCTTCGACTTTATGGGCAAGCCCGAGCACGAGTGGGGCCCCCTCACGAAGGCCAACTTTCTCGCCAATCACCGGGCCACGAGCCTCATGCCACGGAGGGCCGCGCGTAAGATCTTCCAGTCCATTGTCTCCCCCCAGAAGATGACGAGCGTCCAGGCGGGTGCGACGGACCCGGTCCACAAAGAAACCATGAGGCACCTTCACCGCCAGCAACTGGTCCACGTCGATGGGCAGGCCGACGTGCTGTTGCTCGGGGTGCCCTATGTGGGTCCGTACAACGTCAACAGCGTCATGAACCCGATCCTGGTCCACAACATGGTCCTCGGCTACCTCTTCAACCTCTACCAGGGAAAGCCGCTGGTCCGCGAGGGCGGCGTCGTGATAGCCACCCATCCCGTACCCAACGAGTTCGACGAGGTGGCCCACCCGAGCTACCGGCCGTTCTTCGAGGAGGTCCTCTCCGAGACCACCGACCCGCACGAGGCCGAGCGCCGGTTCGAGGAGAGCTTTATCCACGACCCCTGGTACAGGACCCTCTATCGCAACTCCCACGCCTACCACGGCTGGCACCCGTTCACCACCTGGCAGTGGGGCGCCCACGCCCTCGACCACCTGGGCGGCGTCGTCTTCGTCGGCGGCGACCCGCACACGACCTCCAGGATGGGCTACAAACGCGCCGACACCGTCGCCGAGGCCCTGCAAATCGCCCAGCCCATCGTCGGTACGAGCCCGAGCATCACGTACATGCACATCCCGCCGCTCTTTATGGTCGAAGTTTCGTAGGTATCGGGTCTGAGGAGATGCGGGGAAGATGTCTTCGGCGGACGGGGTCTTAAACCACAGTCTACTGCTCGAGTTAGCGGGTGAACGGTACTTCGAGCGGGGTGAAGGCTACTACCACGAGGGTCGTGTGCGAGATCTCCTCGAACACGAAGGGGTTATCGCGGCCAGGGTCGTCGGGACCGGGGAGTACCGGGTGAGGTTCTGGGCTGAAGATGAGGTGCTCGATTACTCCTGTGACTGTCCACTCGGGATGGATAAAGAATTCTGCAAGCATTGCGTGGCGGTCGGGCTGGCGTGGCTCGCTGGTGAGTCTCCGGGGGACATGCCTGGGGGTTCCGTGACGATGGACGACGTGCGGAGATACCTCGAAGGTCGGGAGGAAAATGCTTTGGTTGGGATCATCCTGGAGCAGGCGATGGAAGACGAGTTGTTACGGGAACGGCTACTCTTGAGGGCCGCGCGCGAAGGAGGGAGATCTCCCGACCTCGATGCTTTCCGGCGGGCCATAGTCAACGCCTTCGATCCGGGCGACTTCCCTGAGTCCTACAAGGAGTACGCCCGGGGCATAGAGAACACCGTCAGGTCCCTCTCGGAGTTGCTCGGAGAGAACTTCGCCGCCGAGACTATAGAGCTTGCCGAATACGCTCTGCGGGCCGCCGAGAACGCGATGGGCTACGACGCGGAGGGTTACATGCTCGGCGTCTTGCAAAACATAGAGAGACTGCACCATGAGGCCTGCAGGCAGGCACCCCCGGACCCGGAGATCCTGGCGCGGCGGCTCTTCGAGTGGGAGCTGAACGGCCACTACGATACGTTCTTCGACGCGGTTGACACCTACGCTGACGTGCTCGGTGAAAGAGGGCTCACCAGATACCGCAGGCTGGCTGGGGAAGAATGGGCTGGTGTTCCAACGCTCGGTCCTGGGGAGGGGGACTCCGGGCTTCACCGCGGCCGGTTCCGCATTACCCACATCATGGAGACCCTGGCTGTGCGGGAGAACGACCTCGAGGCGCTGGTGGCGATCATGAGTCGGGACCTCTCCCACCCTCACGCGTACCTGCGGATCGCGGAAGTCTACCACCGGGCAGGAGACCACGACCAGGCCCTGGAGTGGGCCGAGGAGGGGATGTGGGTCTTTCCCGATAAGGCGTACTATAGGCTGCGCGGCTTTCTCATCGAGGAATACCATCGCAGGGGCCGCCACGGGGACGCGATGGACCTCGTCTGGGCGGAGTTCGTCGAGCGTTCGCATCTCGAAGGCTACAGGAGGCTAAAGGATCACGCGGATCTGGACGGCTCCTGGCATTCGTGGCGCGGGAAGGCCCTGGACTTCGTGCGTGAGGACATGGCCCGGAGGAAGAAAGAGTCGCAAGGTTCCTACTTTCCTCGCCGGATAGACCACTCGGCGTTGGTGGAGATATTGCTCTGGGAAGGAAACGTCGAGGATGCCTGGCGCGAGGCGAAGGAGGGTGGCTGCTCAGACGAGTCGTGGCTCGAACTCGCCGGTCGGCGCGAGCAGGATCACCCCCGGGACGCGCTGGACATCTACGAGGCCAGGATCGAACCCCTCATAGAACAGACGAACAATGCGGCTTACAGAGACGCTTACGACTTGCTCCTCAAAACCCGCGAGCTGATGCGGCGGTTGGATCTCGAAGCGGAGTACGAAGAGTACGTGGACTTGCTCCGCCTGGAGTACAAACGCAAGCGGAACTTCATGAAGCTACTCGATGAGATGGAGTAGAGATCCTCTACCCCCGCCGCTCGCAATGGAAGGCATACTCGTCGCCATGATAGTGCCAGAGCTCGAAGATAAGGTGTTCCCCCTCTAACGTGGCCTCGCCTTCGCCGAAGGCATCCTCCATCTCGTCGTTCCCCTGGAAGTGGAAGTCGACGAAGTCGCTGTGGGCGCCGCCGTTAATCGTCCCGGACATGACCCCGATCCTGTACTCGCCCTTCACGTAACGGCCGTTCTGACGGAGGGTGACGTATGGAGCTCCCGTCAGGTGCAGATACCCGTCGTCGAAGTGGGGGCTCGACACCACATCCCACGTGCCAGTAAAGTCCATGAAGGTTCTCTCCCCGACGCTTCGCAACCGCCGCCAGTGTATCCGCCGCACCCGGCGTCGAGCCTATCCGGGGCCTCCGATGACTTGCCGCGCGTTCCCCCACGAGTCTACAATCTCAAGCACGAATGATTCGGAAAATCGATTCGCAAGAGGTCTGGAAGGTTGTTCGCGAGGCTCTCTTCTTGACGAACTGGGGAGTAGAGTTGTGAGGCTCGAAGAGTTGGAGAAGGGGATGCTCGTCGAGGGCGTCTCTCCGGATGGGGCCGTTACCCTGAAGAACGTAGATCCGGGCGGGGACGGTTCCGTGGAGGTGATCTTCAAGGATGCCTCCGGCGGCATAGGGGAGAGGCTGCTCTTCCAGACGGATGAAGCAAAGCTCAAGGTCGTTCGCGAGGACGCTGGGTGGCGGTTCGACGGGGACGGGGCGCGGTTCCGGTTGGCGGCGGAGGCGCGCAGGATCGGCTCGGCTTACCTCTTCGACC
Source organism: uncultured Rubrobacteraceae bacterium (assembly GCA_964242955.1). Taxonomy (GTDB): domain Bacteria; phylum Actinomycetota; class Rubrobacteria; order Rubrobacterales; family Rubrobacteraceae; genus Rubrobacter_D. Next base: position 4,270 of record CAXTDD010000072.1, read on the forward strand.
CACTGCTCGCGGTGCATACCTCGCTCGTGGACCCTTATCCGCACCAGATCTCAGCCGTCTACGAGCGGATGCTCAACCGCCAGCCGCTGCGTTTCCTGCTGGCCGACGACCCCGGCGCGGGAAAGACGATCATGGCGGGGTTGCTCATCAAAGAGCTTGTCGCCCGCGGGGACCTGGAGCGGTGCATGATCGTGTGTCCGGGGAGTCTCGTCGAGCAGTGGCAGGACGAGCTCAAGGGGAAGTTCGGGCTCCCGTTCAAGATCGTCGCCCGCGAGCAGGTCGAGTCCTCGATGATGGGTAACCCGTTCGCCCAAGAGCCGTTCGCTATCTGCCGCCTGGACCATCTCGCCCGCAACGAGGGGGTTAAAGAAGCACTCGAAGAGACGGAGTGGGATCTCATCGTCGCCGACGAGGCGCACAAGATGAGCGCGTCCTTCTCCGGGCGCGAGGTGAGCCGGACGAAGCGTTACCAGCTCGGGGAGCTTCTCTCCGGGATCACGCGCAACTTCCTGCTGATGACGGCGACGCCGCACAACGGCAAGGAGGAGGACTTTCAACTCTTCATGCGCCTGCTGGACGCCGACCGCTTCGAGGGCCGATTTCGGACGGGCCGGGCGAAGAAGGTCAACACGACGGACGTGATGCGGCGCATGATCAAGGAGGATCTCAAAAAGTTCGACGGGAGCGACCTCTTCCCGCCCCGGGTGGCCCATACTGTCCCTTTCACCCTCTCGGCGGCGGAGCATCGCCTCTACGAGGACGTGACGGATTACGTCAGGAACCAGTTCAACCGGGCAGAGCAGGCCGCCGACGGTAGGAAGCGCACGGTCGGTTTCGCCCTGACCGTCCTTCAGCGCAGGCTCGCCTCTTCGCCTGAGGCGATCTACCTCTCCCTCTCCCGCCGCCGCAAGCGCCTGGAGGAGAAGCTAAAGGAGGCCCGCAAGCTCGGACGCCTCTCCCGCGACGCGACACTCGATACCCTCGTCTCGAAGGTCGAGGATTACGAAGACCAGATCGGCGTTGGTCGCGACGTCCAGGAGTTCGACGACGCCGGCGAGGTCGAGGAGACGGAGGAGGAGGTCCTCGACCTCGCCACGGCGGCCACGACGATCCGGGAGCTCGAGGCCGAGATCTCTACCCTCACCGGCTTGGAGGAACAGGCCCGCAAGCTGCGCAACGGGAATCAAGACCGCAAGTGGGGGGAGCTCGGCGGCCTCGTCCAGAGTAAGTACCTTGGGATCGGGCGGAGCGACGGGCGGGAGACTCCTCGGAAGCTCATAGTCTTTACCGAACACAAGGACACGCTCAATTACCTGGAGCGAAAGCTTGCGGCGCTTCGGGGCGAGGGGTGGCTGGTGAAGATCACGGGCAGCATGAACCGCCAGGCGCGAAAGAACGCCCAGGAGAAGTTCCTGAACGACCCGGGCACGACGCTGCTGCTCGCCACCGACGCCGCGGGCGAGGGTGTGAACCTCCAGCGGGCTTCCCTGATGGTCAACTACGACCTGCCGTGGAACCCGAACCGCCTGGAACAGCGTTTCGGGCGCATCCACCGCATAGGCCAGACGGAGGAGTGCCACGTCTGGAACCTCGTTGCGGACGATACGCGCGAGGGCCAGGTCTACCGGCGTCTCTTGGAGGAGCTGGAGACCGCCCGGAAGGCACTCGGCGGCAAGGTCTTCGACGTTCTGGGGGACATGTTCCGCGAGCACTCTTTGAGCGACCTGCTCATGGCGGCCGTTCGGGAGGGGAACCGCGGGACGGTTAGCCGGCACGTCACCGACGCCCTGGATTTCGCGATGGAGCAGGAGCGGCTGAAGGGGATCATTGAGGGCCAGGCCCTCACCCACGAGGCGATGGACCCGAACGTCCTCGGAAGCATCCGCGAGGACATGGAGCGGGCGGCGGCCCGCCGCCTCCAGCCGCACTTCGTCGCCTCGTTCTTCCTCGAAGCGGTGAAGCTGTTCGGCGGGAAGCCGACCGAGCCGGAGAGGGGGCGTTTCAGGCTCGGGAAGGTGCCCGACGTGATCTTCGAGCGGGCGCGGCGCCTGCCCGGCGGTGCGAGCATTCACAACCACTACGAGCGGGTCACGTTCGAGAAGTCGCTCCGCAGCGTGAAGGGAAGGGCCCCGGCGACTTTCTTCTATCCAGGACACCCGGTCGTCGACGCCGCGGGCCTTCTCGTCCTCGAACGCTGCGGCGAGAACCTGGCCCGGGGCGCGGTCCTCGTTGACGAGGTAGACTCCGGCACCGAGCCGCGCGTCCTCGCGCTGCTGGAGCACACCATACGCGATGGCAGGAAGGGCAGAGACGGCGAGAATCGCATCGCCGGGCGCAGAATGGAGTTCGTGGAGGTCCTGACCGATGGCACCACTCGTAGAGCGGGTTTCGCCCCGCACCTGGACTACCGCCCGATCCGTGACGAAGAGAGGCGCGTCGTGCGCGGCGTCGGAGATCTGCCCAAGGACGCCGCTGAGCGGGCCAGGAGCTACGCCGCCAGGGTGCTGGCGAAGGAGCACCTGGAAGAGCTGCGGTCGCGACGCACGGCCCAGGTCGAGAAGGTGCGCCCCCTCGTGCGGGAGAGGCTGACGGCGGAGATCGGCCACTGGGACCGCAGGCTGGGGGAGCTCTACGACGACGCGGCCCGCAAGCCCGACGCGAGGGTGAACATCAACGACTTTACCCGCCGTAGGGATGCGATGGACAGCAGGCTGAAGCGCCGGATGGAGGAGCTGGACAGGGAGCTTGACCTCATCCCCGCGCCCCTGCACGTAGTAGGCGCCGCGCTCGTCATCCCCGCCGGGATGCTGGTGGAAGCGGACGGTCCACCGCCGCTGTCAGGCCACCCACACACCTTCGCGGCGAGCCCCGAGGCCCGCCGAAGGGTCGAGAACCTCGCCATGCAGGCCGTCATCATGGCGGAGCTCGACATTGGGAACGATCCCCGGGACGTGTCCAGGCACAACCTCGGCTACGACGTCGAGTCCAAGGACAAAGACACGGGCCGGCTGCGGATGATCGAGGTGAAAGGCCGGGTCAGGGGGGCGACGACCGTCACGATCACGCGCAACGAGATCCTGACCGCCCTCAACAAGCCCGAGGACTTCATCCTCGCCCTCGTAGAGGTGGACGGAGAGCATGCCGCCCAGCCGCGCTACGTCAGGCGCCCCTTCGACAAAAAGCCCGGCTTCACCGAGGTCAGCGTCAATCACGACCTGAAGAAGCTGCTGGAGCTTTCTGAGCCTCCGTCCTAGCCCTCCGCTAAAATGCGGGGCATGGGAAAGCCGCGCACAGGCAGGAAGAATCTCTTTCTCTACGAAGGGAAAACCCTCGAAAAGTGGCTGCCGTCCGTCGTCGAGCGGGTGGTCGAGCGGTTCGACCCGCTCAAAGTGGTCCTCTTCGGGTCATTGGCGCGTGGTGAGCCGAACTACGACTCGGACGTGGACCTGCTCGTCGTCTTCGATTACGTGGAGTTGGAGAATAAGCGAAAGCTCGCGGTGGACATACACCGCGCTTTCGCCGGGATACCCGTGCCCGTGGACGTCATCGTCACGGACGTGGACGAGATCCGGCGCAGAGGGCACCTCGTCGGGCCGATCCTACGTCCGGCGCTCGAGGAGGGAAAGGTCGTGTATGAGCGACCCTGAGCTGCTGAAAGAACTGGCTCGCTGGGTCCGCTACGCAGGGGACGACTTGAAAATCGCCGAGTTGATCCTGGAGCACGATCAGGTCCCGAGGGCCGCGTGCTTTAACGCCCAGCAATGCGCCGAGAAGTCGATCAAGGCATCGCTGGTCTTCTTGCAGATACCTTTTCCGAGAACTCATGACCTGAACCGCTTGTGCGACCTGCTCCCGGAAGGCTGGGATGTCAAAGTGGACTTTCCCGATCTCGCGGAACTCTCGAAATGGGCTGTTGAGCCCCGCTATCCGGGAGACCTGATGGAGGCGACAGAAGCCGACGCGCGGGACGCCGTCAAGCAGGCCGGAAACGTCTACGAGACGACGCTCGAAGACCTGAAACACCACGGGTACGAACCGGAGGAGGACGCTTGAACTACCGTAAGAAGCTTATA